>NZ_VFWQ01000020.1:0-105895 GCF_006442705.1 Mesorhizobium sp. B1-1-7
CCTATCTCGACGACCTGACCAGGGACAAGCGTATCGCGCGAAAGCTGAAAGTGGTCGCCGCCTGCGGCAACGGCACCGCCGGCGCCTTTGCCCCGGAAGCGTTGCAGCGCATCGGCTGCGAGGTGATCCCGCTCGATACCGAACTCGACCACACCTTCCCGCGCTACAACCCCAATCCCGAAGACATGCAGATGCTGCATGCCATAAGGGACAAGGTTTTGGAGACCGGCGCCGATGTCGGGCTGGGTTTTGACGGCGACGGCGACCGCTGCGGCGTCGTCGACAATGAAGGCAACGAGATTTTTGCCGACAAGGTCGGCGTGATGCTCGCGCGCGACATCTCCGGCCAGCACCCGGGTTCGACCTTCGTGGTCGACGTCAAGTCGACCGGGCTGTTCAACACCGACAGCGTGCTTAAGGCCAATGGCGCCGTCACCGACTACTGGAAGACCGGCCACTCCTACATCAAGCGGCGTGTCGCCGAACTCGGCGCCGTCGCCGGGTTCGAGAAATCGGGGCATTTCTTCTTCAACCCGCCGATCGGGCGCGGCTATGACGATGGGCTGGTCACGGCCATCGCCATCTGCCAGATGCTGGACCGCAACCCGGACAGCTCGATGGCCGACCTCTACCGTGCGCTGCCGCTGACCTTCGGCACGCCGACCATGTCGCCGCACTGCGCGGACGACGTGAAGTATGGCGTGGTCGAGCGGGTGGTCTCCGACTTTCAGGCGATGATGCGCGACGGCGCCGCTTTCGCCGGCCAGAAGATATCGGACCTGATCACCGTCAACGGCGTGCGTGTCGTCGCCGAGGATGGCACCTGGGGGCTGGTGCGGGCGTCTTCGAACAAGCCTGAGCTCGTCGTGGTCGTCGAAAGCCCGGTGTCGTCGCAGCGTCGCCGACAGATGTTCGAGGCCGTCGACGCCGTGCTGCGCCGCAGCCCCGAAGTCGGCGCCTACAACCAGACCTTCTGAGCTGTGATTCGGCCAGCCTGACCTCGATCTCGACGCGTGAGGCCGAAGCCACCATCACCAGTGGAAATGTCGCAGAACCGATCCCTGTCCACATCTCGAACCGATATGAGTTGCCGCATTTCCAATCGGACGAACACGGGCTAAAGGCTTGTGTCGGGCGCCAACCGCAGCTTTTTTGAATACGAGACCTGAATGACCGATCGAATTGTCAGTTTTGTCATGAGCGGCGGCGTCGGCTCGCGACTATGGCCGCTGTCCCGCGAGGACAATCCCAAGCAGTTCCATGACCTGTCGGGCGATGGCTCCATGCTGGCCAAGACCTTGCGCCGGCTGGCGGCAAGATCCGGCGGCGAAACGCCGATATTCCTGATCGCGTCGGAGCGCCACGCGGAACGTGTCCATGCCGACCTTGCCGGCCTGGATCTCGCCGGCGGCGGTCCGCTGTTCGAGCCCACGGGGCGAAACACCGCTGCCGCCGTCGCGCTGGCGACGCTGCGCACTTTGTCCGAGTTCGGCGACAGCCTCGTCCTGGTGGTGCCTTCGGACCACGAAATATCGACGGTAGGGCAATTCTGGCAGAGCATCGAGGCAGGGGCAGATGCGGCGCGCGCCGGCCGGCTTGTGGTGTTCGGCATAAAGCCGACACAGCCTGAAACCGGCTATGGCTATATCGAGGTCGCAGCCGAAAGCGGCGGTATTTTCGACGTTTCGCGCTTCGTCGAAAAGCCGGACCTCGCGACCGCCGAGAGCTATGTCAAAGCCGGAAGCTTCTACTGGAATACCGGCATCTTCCTGTTTCGCGCCGGCGCCATGCGCGACGCGTTCATCGCGTTCCAACCGGATATCTGGCAGGCCACCGAAGCGGCCTACAAGGCGGCGACATCGGATCTGTCCGGCCTCTATATGCCGCTCGAACTCTATGAGGCCATTCCGTCCAACTCGATCGACTACGCGGTCATGGAGCGGGCAAAAGACATCGCCATGGTGCCTGCGGGCTTCCGCTGGAACGACCTGGGCTCCTGGCAATCGCTCCTCGATGTCGGCCCTGCCGACGACCAGGGCAATGTCATCGTCGGCGATGTCGTCGCCATCGATTGCGAGAACTCCTACATCCGCAGTGACGGCAGCTTGCTGTCCGCGATCGGCATGAAGGATGTCGCCATCGTCTCAACTATCGACGCCACTTTCATCGCTCCGGTCAGCCACAGCCAGCACGTCAAGAAGATCGTCGAGCAGCTCGAGAAGAGTGGCCGGCTCGAAACACGGTTTACGCCTGCCCATGATCGGGTCATTGAAAGCGGCGCCTGGCGGCGGCGCGTGCATCACTGGCTGTTTCAGGAAACCTTGCCATTGTGGTCGACATCAGGTGTCGACGAGCGCCACGGCGGCTTCCATGAGGCGCTGGGTTTCGACGCCGAGCCGCTGATGAAGCCCAAGCGCATGCGCACCATGGCAAGGCAGGTCTATGCCTTCGCCGTCGCCAGCGCGCGCGGTTGGGACGGTCCTGCCGACCGGCTGATCGCACATGGCATCGACTTCATGGCAGGGAAGGGGCGCACCGACCGCGGCGGTTGGGTGCGCACGCTGAATGTCGACGGCTCCGTTGCCGATGCCACCGAGGATGCCTACGACCATTCCTGCGTTTTGCTGGCGCTGGCGCATGCACATATGTCGGGCAATCCGGTTGCCCTTCGGCTCGGCGAGGAAACCTTCGCTTTTCTCGATGCCCATCTCGAGGACAGCCGCATGACCGGATTCCTCGAGACATCGGACGGGGAGGGCGAGCGGCGCTCCAACCCGCACATGCATCTGCTCGAGGCTTTCCTGGCCTGGCATCAGGCCACCGGAGAGCGTGCCCATCTGCGCCGTGCCGCACGCATCATCGACCTTTTCCGCAGTCATTTCTTCGATCCTGAAAGCTGGACGCTCGGCGAATATTTCGACGCCGAATGGAAGCCGGCCGCTGGTGACAAGGGGCTCTGGACCGAGCCTGGCCATCACTTCGAGTGGGCTTCGCTGCTGGTCGATTTTGCCGAGCGCAGCGGCCAGGCCGAATTGCGCGGCTTCGCCAGGAAACTCTACGCCTCGGCAATCGCCAGCGGTCTCAACCGCGCCACAGGCCTTGCCTATGGCGCGGTCTCGCGGCAAGGCCTGCCGCTCGACCTGGCGTCACGCAGTTGGCCGCAGGCTGAAGCGGTCAAGGCGGCAATTGCGCTGAATGGCTCAGGCGGCCCCGATCTCAAGCCGGAAATCGAGGCGCGCGTCGGCCGGCTGTTCCGCTGGCACATCGATCCGGCGCCGCTGGGGCTGTGGATCGACCGCATCGACGAGCGCGGCCGCTCCTTGGCATCCGACGTTCCAGCCAGCATTTTCTATCATCTGGTCTGCGCGCTGACGCAGTATCTGGACGGGACGGCGGAGAAGGGGTGAGGCGCTCGCGGCGACGCCGAAGCTGCCGATCTCCCCCCTTGCGGGGGAGATGCCTGGCAAGGCAGAGGGGGGTGCTGTCCCGCCGGCTTCTCATCTCTCGGATGAATGGATCACACCAAAGGTTGGCGATCCTTCACACCCCCCTCTGTCCTGCCGGACATCTCCCCCGCAAGGGGGGAGATCGGCTGTGTCTCGGCTTTCGCCAATCGCCTCTCAATACGGGCTCGCCACGTCCCCCGTCTCGACGTAGACCGATTTCAGCTGCGAGTAGAGTGCCAGCGCCGCCAGCGAATTTTCCCGCCCTATGCCGGACTGCTTGAAGCCGCCGAACGGGATTTCGACCGGCGTCAGATTGTAGGTGTTGATCCAGCAGGTGCCCGCCTGCAGCTCGGAGATGACGCGGTGGGCGCGCGGCAGATCGCGGGTGAATACGCCCGCGGCAAGGCCGAATTCGGTGTCGTTGGCGCGGTCGATCACCTCGTCCTCGCCGTCGAACTTCAGCACGCTCATGACAGGTCCGAAAATCTCCTCCCGGGCGATGCGCATGGTGTCGGTGACGCCGGTGAACACGGTCGGCTCGACGAAGAAGCCGCCATCGAAACCTTGCAGCGAAGGCACGTTGCCGCCGCAAGCCAGCGTGGCGCCATCCTGCTTGCCGGTGCCGATATAGCCGACAACCTTCTCATGCTGCGCTTTCGAGACCAGCGGCCCCATCTGGGTCTCGGGATCGAGTGGATCGCCGATACGGATTTTCTTGGTCCGCTCGACCAGCCTTTCGACAAAGCGGTCGTGAATGCCGCTCTGCACGAAGACGCGCGTGCCGTTGGAGCAGATCTGGCCAGTCGAATAGAAATTGCCGAGCATGGCACCGCCAATGGCGTTTTCGATGTCGGCGTCGTCGAAGACGATCAGCGGCGACTTGCCGCCGAGCTCCATCGTCGCGTGCTTCATCTTTGAGCCGGCAAGCGCCAGCACCTTGCGGCCGGTCGGCACCGAGCCGGTCACCGAAACCTTGGCGACGACATCGTGGCCGACGAGGCCTGCGCCGACATCGCCATAACCCTGCACGACGTTGAACAGCCCGTCGGGCAGGCCGGCCTCGCTGTAGATCTCGGCCAGCGCCAGCGCCGACAGCGGTGTGTTTTCCGATGGCTTGAACACCATGGCGTTGCCCATGGCGAGTGCTGGCGCGGACTTCCAGCCGGCGATCTGGATCGGATAGTTCCAGGCGCCGATGCCGACGCAGACGCCGAGGGCCTCGCGCCGCGTATAGGCGAAGGGGCCGCCGAGGTCGACGGATTCGCCATTGTAGGCGGCGACCGCGCTTCCGAAATATTCAAGGCAATCGGCTGCTGAAGGCGCGTCCGCCACTAGAGTTTCCTGGATCGCCTTGCCGGTGTCGAGCGTCTCGATGCGGGCAAGGTCGGCGTTGCGGGCGCGCAAAATGTCGGCGGCGCGGCGCAGGATGCGGCCGCGCTCGACCGGCTTCAGCCGTGCCCAGGCGGGTTGTGCTGCCCGTGCGGCCTCGATGGCCAACTCAAGCACGTTCGGCGTCGCCGCGCGCAGCATGGCGATGGTCTCACCGGTGGCCGGATAGATGACCGGCAGTGGCGCGCCTTGCTCGTCGTCAACGTAGCGTCCGTTGACATAGTGCGATGCCGTGGGCTGGGCGCGCATGGGAAGTCTCCAAATTCTATTCGCCTGGGCCGGACGTTCGCCGGATCATGCTCTATCTGTCCGACGCCTGCCAGCGCGGATTGATCCATGGTTCCTGATTGGACGGCGCCAGCGGCGTGCGGCCCAGTATGTGGTCGGATGCCTTTTCGCCGGTCATGATCGACGGTGCATTGAGATTGCCGTTGGTGACGCGCGGGAAGATCGAGGAGTCCGCGACCCGCAATCCTTCGACGCCGATGACCCGGCACTCCGGATCGACGACGCTCATCGCATCGTCGGCGCGGCCCATCTTGCAGGTGCCGCAGGGATGGTAGGCGCTTTCGGCGTGATCCCGGATGAAGACATCGAGATCGTCGTCCGACTGCACGTGGCTGCCCGGCGAGATTTCCTGGCCGCGATAGGCATCGAATGCCTTCTGGCCGAAGATTTCGCGGGTCAGGCGGATGCAATGGCGGAACTCCGCCCAGTCGTCCGGATGCGACATGTAGTTGAAGCGGATCACTGGCTTCGATTTCGGATCCGGCGACCGCAGCGTCACCGAGCCGCGCGACTTCGAGCGCATCGGCCCGACATGCGCCTGGAAACCATGCGACTTGGCCGCCGCCTTGCCGTCATAGCGAACCGCCGCCGGGATGAAGTGGTACTGGATATCGGGATAGTCGATACCGGCGCGCGAACGCACGAAGGCGGCTGCCTCGAAATGGTTGGTGGCGCCGAGCCCAGACTTGAAGAACAGCCACTGCGCGCCGATGAGCGCCTTCGAGAACGGGTTCAGCACCGAATTAAGCGTGATCGGCTTGGTCGATTCCTGCTGGATGTAGAGCTCCATGTGATCCTGCAGATTGCGGCCGACGCCGGGCCTGTCGGCGAGCACGGCAATGCCGTTTTCGCGCAAATGCTCCGCCGGGCCGATGCCGGACAGCATCAGGATCTTGGGCGAATTGATCGACGAGGCGGCGACGATCACCTCGCGTCGCGCCTTAACGACCTGAATCTGTTTGTGAGCTTCGATCTCAACGCCGATGGCGCGTTGATTCTCGATGATCACCCGGCGGGCAAAGCCTTTGACCAGGCTAACGTTTTTGCGCCTGAGCGCCGGCCTCAGATAGGCTGATGCCGCCGACCAGCGGCGGCCGCCCTGGATGGTCTGCTCCATCGGCCCGAAGCCTTCCTGCTTCGATCCGTTGTAGTCGTCGGTCAATTCGAACCCGGCCTGGCGGCCGGCGTCGACGAAAGCGCCATAAAGTGGATTGCACCGTGAGCCGCGCTGCACGTGCAGCGGCCCGCCGCGACCACGCCAGCCATCCTCGCCGCCATCAGAATCTTCCATGCGCTTGAAGTAGGGAAGGACGTCGGCAAAGCCCCAGCCGGCCGCTCCCTGTTCGGCCCAATGGTCGAAGTCACGGGCGTGGCCGCGCACATAGACCATGCCGTTGATCGAGGATGAACCGCCGATCACCTTGCCGCGCGGCGTCGCCAGCACGCGGCCACCCAGATGCGGCTCCGGCTCGCTGGCAAAGCCCCAGTCGTAGAGGCTCATGTTGAGCGGGATCGACAGCGCCGACGGCATCTGGATCAGCGGGCCGATATCCGAGCCGCCGAACTCGATGACGATCACAGAATGCTTGCCGTCCTCCGACAGCCTGTAGGCCATGGCCGAGCCGGCCGAGCCGGAGCCGATGATGACGAAATCCGCTTCAAGCATGGTTCATATGCGCCATAAAATCGGCGAGCGAGACGTTGCCGCCAGTTGCCACCACGAGCACGGTCTTGCCCCGCACATCCACCTTGCCGCCGAGCAACGCCGCCAGCGACGCAGCGCCCGACGGTTCGAGCACCAGCTTCATCCGCTCGAAGGCGATTCGCATGGCGCGCCGCACCGATTGATCGTCGACCGTGATGCCGCGCACGCCGGCGGTCTTGACCGCCGCGAAGGGCGCGTCGCCCGGCCGCCGCGACATCAATCCGTCGCAGATCGACTTCGGGCCGATCGGCATGGTCTCGATGCTGCCATGCGCCAGCGATGAACCCATGCCATTGAAACCTTCGGGCTCGACGCCAATGATCTCGGTTGCCGGCGACAGATAATGGAATGCGAGCGACACGCCGCCGATCAGTCCGCCGCCGCCGACCGAGCAGAACAACAGGTCGGCGCTGGCATCCTTGGCCGAGAGCTGGTCGAGCGCCTCGAGGCCCGCGCCCGCCTGGCCGGCGACGATCTCCGGATCGTCGAACGGATGCAGCAGTGCCAGGCGTTCTGTCTCGGCGATCTCGCGCGCCTTGGCGGCGGCAACCTCTTCGCGCGCGCGCTCGCCATGATCGGTCAGCACGACGCGGGCTCCATAGCCTGCGGTGGCGTCGCGCTTGGCGGCCGGCGCATCGATTGGCATGACGATGGTGACCGGAATGCCGAGCGCCTGGCCGGCGGCCGCCAGCCCCTGCGCGAAATTGCCGGAGGAATAGGCAACGACGCCCTTCTTCGCCTCCTCGGCGGAAAGCCGCTTCAGCCGCCAATAGGCGCCGCGTATCTTGAACGAGCCAGCCCATTGCAGCGATTCCGGCTTGATGAAGATGCGGGCCGCACCGGTCTCGCGGGCAAGGGCTGCCGATTCCAGCAGCGGCGTGATCTGCGTCGCTCTGGATGTGACCGCATAAGCCTGCTTGAGATGGTCGAGGGAGGGGACAAGACTTGTCATCATTCGCCTCGCGGATACCTTTTGCTTTCCTCGAGATTGTCGAGATTCATGTGGTTGCGCATGTAGCGCTCGGATGCCTTCTGCAGCGGCTGGAAATCCCAGGGGTAATAGGCGCCGTTGCGCAGCGCCGGATAGACGACCCAGCGCCTCGCCTGGCTTTCGCGCACGGCGGCGTCGAATTTGGCCATGTCCCAGCGCGCCCGGACCTTATCCATGAACGCCGACACCAACGCCGCCTTGGCCGGTTCGTCGGCCAGATTGACCCGCTCCAGCGGATCGGCTTCGAGATCGAACAGCTGCGGCGGGTCGAGCTCGCAGTGGATGAACTTGTATCTGCCGTCGCGGATCGCCACCAGCGGCGCGTAGGAGCCTTCGGCGGCATATTCGATCAACACAGGGCCGCTGCGTTGCCCACCCTTGGTGAGCGGCAGCAGCGACTGGCCGTCGGTCCACGGCGCGATTGCATCGATGTCGATGCCGGCGAGGTCACAGAGCGTCGGCGTCACGTCGAGATTGGAGACCGGCGCCTCGATCAGCCCGGCCGGCACGCCTTTGCCGGCGATCATCAGCGGCACCCGCGCCGAGCCCTCGAAGAAGCTCATCTTGAACCACAGGCCGCGCTCGCCAAGCATGTCGCCATGGTCCGAGCAGAACAGGATGATGGTGTCGTCGAGCATGCGCGTGCGCTTGAGGACGTCCAGAACCTCTCCGAGCTTGTCGTCGACATAGGAGATGTTGGCGAAATAACCGCGCCGCGAGCGACGCACCTGCTCGGGCGTGATCTCGAAGGACGGATAATCGCTGGCGAGGTACAGCCGCTGCGAATGCGTGTCCTGTTCGTCCTGCGCGATAAAACCCGTTTCCGGGTCGAGCGCCTGGCAATGCTCGTAGAGATCCCAATACTGCTTGCGCGCGACATAGGGGTCGTGGGGATGCGACAGCGAAACGGTGAGACACCAGGGCCGATGGTGCGCATCGTCCTGCTCGCGCGAAAGCTGGTAGAGCTTCTGCGTGGCCAGGAACACGACCTCATCGTCATATTCCATCTGGTTGGTGGTCTCGGCGACGCCGGCGCCGGTGACCGAACCCAGATTGTGATACCACCATTCGATGCGTTCGCCGGGTTTGCGGTAGTCCGGCGTCCAGCCGAAGTCAGCCGGATAGATGTCGGTGGTCAAGCGCTCCTCGAACCCATGCATCTGGTCCGGCCCGACGAAATGCATCTTGCCAGAGAGGCAGGTGTAATAGCCGGCGGCGCGCAGATGGTGGGCGAAGGTCGGGATCGACGAGGCGAATTCGGCCGCATTGTCATAGACCCCCGTGCGCGACGGCAACTGACCGCTCATGAATGAGGCACGGCCCGGTGCGCAGAGCGGCGAGGCGGTGTAATTGTTGGCAAAGCGTGCCGAGCGGGCAGCGAGCGCCCTGAGATGCGGCACGTGCAGGAAGTCCGCCGGCCCGTCCGGAAACAAGGTTCCGTTGAGCTGATCGACCATGACGATCAGGAAATTGGGTCGCTTCGCTGTCACTGCTTCCGCCGCTCGCCGAGTTTGGTTTCGAGATAGTCTTCGACCAGCGCGATCGCGGTCGCGGCGTCGGGCACGCCGTCCTTCAACGCCCGCCTGATATAGAGCCCGTCGATCATCGCCGCGGTCGCCTCGGCGGCGCGGTCGGCCTCGGCCCTGGGCAGGATGCCGATAAGCCCGCTCATCAGGTTCGAGTGCAGCCGCCGGGCATAGACCCTGAGCAGGCGGCGCAGCGCGAACGACTTCTGCGCCTCGACGTAGAAGGCGAGCCATGCGGCGATGGTTTGCGGCTGGAACTGGATGTCGGAGAAGTTGACGGCCACCACCGCCGAAACGCGTTCACGCGGGGAAGCGGCGGATTGAAGAGCGCGCCGCATGTCGATGGTCAGTTCGGCCAGGATGTGCCGCATCGTCGCCAGCAGCAATTCGTCCTTGGCGCCGAAATAGTGATGGGCAAGTGCCGAGGACACGCCGGCGCGTCCGGCAATCTCGGACATGGTCACGTCGAGCGACCCGCGCTCGCCGATCGCAGAGATCGTCGCGTCGATGAGCGCCTTGCGGCGTAGTGGCTCCATTCCGATTTTCGGCATGCTGTTCCCGGCTTTTGCGGGGCAGATTATTTTTTATTGACGCGTCAATCAACAAAAAATCGACGCTGGCGCGACCTGCACCAAGCGATTGTCTGGTTCCGGCCCTTCACGGGCGAGGCAAGAATGTTTATATTTGAACAATAAAGGCGACGTGAGCCGTAAGCCTGTGCCAGGCTGGCGCCAAGGATGGAGAACGCCATGACCGCATGCATCGTCGGATGGGCGCATTCGCGCTTTGGCAAGCTCGAAGGCGAAACGCTCGAAAACCTGATCGTCAAGGTGGCGACCGACGCACTCGACCATGCCGGCATCGGTCCGGACGAGGTCGACGAGATCGTGCTCGGTCACTTCAATGCCGGCTTTTCGGCGCAGGATTTCACCGCCAGCCTGGTGCTCCAGGCCGACGACCGGCTGCGCTTCAAGCCGGCGACACGCGTCGAGAACGCTTGCGCCACCGGGTCGGCGGCGGTCAGGCAAGGCATCCGCGCCATCGACGCCAATGCTGCTCGCGTTGTGCTAGTGGTCGGCGCCGAGCAGATGACGACGACGCCCGGCCCCGAAATCGGCAAGAACCTGTTGAAGGCCTCCTATCTGCCCGAGGACGGCGAGACGCCAGCCGGTTTCGCCGGCGTCTTCGGCAAGATCGCGCAAGCCTATTTCCAGCGCTATGGCGACCAGTCCGACGCGCTCGCCATGATCGCCGCCAAGAACCACAAGAACGGCGTCGACAATCCCTATGCGCAGATGCGCAAGGATTTCGGCTACGAGTTCTGCCGTCAGGAAAGCGAGAAGAACCCCTTTGTCGCCGGTCCCCTCAAGCGTACCGACTGTTCGCTGGTTTCGGACGGCGCCGCCGCACTTGTCCTTGCCGACACGGCAACGGCACTGAAGATGCGCCGTGCGGTTGCCTTCCGCGCGAACGAACATGTGCAGGACTTCCTGCCGATGTCGAAGCGCGATATCCTGTCGTTCGAAGGCTGCGAGCAGGCCTGGACCCGGGCACTGAAGAGTGCCGGCGTGACGCTCGACGATCTCTCTTTCGTCGAGACGCATGACTGCTTCACCATTGCCGAACTGATCGAGTATGAAGCGATGGGCCTTGCCAGGCCGGGCGAGGGCGCGAAGCTCGCGCTGGACGGCACCACGGCCAAGGACGGCCGCCTGCCGGTCAACCCCTCCGGTGGATTGAAGGCCAAGGGCCATCCGATCGGCGCCACCGGTGTCTCCATGCACGTGCTGACCGCCATGCAGCTTGTCGGCGAGGCCGGCGGCATCCAGGTGCCCGGCGCAAAGCTCGGCGGCATCTTCAACATGGGCGGTGCTGCGGTCGCCAACTACGTTTCCATTCTCGACCGGATCAGGTAAACCGCCCGCATCTACGGGAAGTGGCATGACAAATCCGGTTCTGATCGAAGTCTTGCGCGGCGCCATCGTCGAGAGCGTGCATCGCGGGGCCGTCGCGGTCTTCGATGCCGACGGCAAGCCGTTGCTGGAGATCGGCGACACCTCGAAACCGGTGTTTCCACGCTCCGCGGTCAAGGCGATCCAGGCCTTGCCGCTGGTCGAAACGGGTGCTGCGGATGCCTATGGCTTCGGTGACCGCGAACTGGCACTCGCCTGTGCGTCCCATTCGGGCGAGCCGGCGCATGTCGAGCTGGCACGTTCGATGTTGGCCAGGGCCGGGCTGGATGGCTCAGCGCTCGAATGCGGTGCGCATTGGCCCTCGAACCACGACGCGGAGATTGCGCTCGCTCGGGCCGGCGGCTCGCCCAACGCGCTGCACAACAACTGCTCCGGTAAGCATTCCGGCTTCCTCTGTACCTGCGTACACTCCGGCATCGCGCATCGCGGCTACGTCAAGGCGGGACACGCTCTGCAGGAGATGGTGTGCGACGTCATGCAGGCGGTTACAGGCGCTGTCCACGGCGCGGATGAGCGGGCGACCGATGGCTGTTCGATCCCGACCTATGCCGTGCCGCTCAGGAGTTTCGCGCTCGGCTTTGCCCGCATGGCCACCGCACGAGGCTTTGGCCCAGAGCGGGCGAAGGCCGCAAAGCGGCTGCTGTCGGCCTGCATGGCGGAACCGTTCTTTGTCGCCGGCACCGGCCGTGCCGATGTCGCTTTGATGGAAGCCGCGCCCGGACGGATTTTTGCGAAAGGCGGCGCCGAAGGTGTCCACTGTAGCGCGATACCCGAGCTTGGCCTCGGCATAGCGATCAAATGCGATGACGGCGCCGGCCGCGCCGGCGAGGCCATGGCTGCCGCCGTCCTTGCCAAGCTGCTGCATGCGGACGAGGCCCTGTCGGCGAAGCTGGCCGCAATGGCAAACGCCCCGATCGAAAGCCGGATCGGCGCCAAGGTCGGAGCGCTGAGGCCGACCGCTGCTCTCAATTGAGGACGGTCTTCAGCTGACGTGATTGCGCTCGACGGTCAGATGGGCATAGCCGGTATTGTCGGATGACGTCAGGTCGCCTGTCGCGGGATCGGCCCAACGCTGGCCAACGATGGCGCCCTTCAGCGCGCCGTCGATGACGTTATCGGAGATGATGGCCGTACCGGCGCCCTCGACCACACTGACGACGATGCCGGTTCCAGCCTTGCGGATGATGTTGCCGGTGGCAACGACATTGCGCAGGTACGGCCCCCAGCCGATCTGCATGCCGTAGAGCGGTGCGTTCTCGATGACGTTGTTGGAAACGGTGGTGTCGGCCTCGACGCCGATGCCAACGCCGAACCCGGGCGCGTCGGCGGGATAGGGGCCGCTGGTCGACAGATTGCGCACGATGTTGCCCGAGCAGACACCCATGCGGCCGCCTTCGTTGAAGTTGACGATCGAGATGCCGTTGGCCGCGCCGTCGACGATGTTGTTGCTGATGACGGCTCCCTCGAAGGAGAATTCGGAATAGACGGCCGTTTCGCCCGAGCGCGAGCAGGTGTTGCCTGACACCTGCAGGTTGCTGGAACTGTTGGCGCGGATCGCCGAAAAAGCGCAGTCGGAGACGACATTTCCCGAGATGATGACATTTCCGGCCCGGAAGGCGTTGATGCCGTTGCCGTTCTGGCCGGTTCCGCCGCTGCGCGCGCCGATGCGTTCGACGCGGTTGCCGGTGACCATGGTGCCGTCTTCCGCCGCCTGCCAGCGGTGCACGAGGATGCCGCCATTGGCACAGTCGGAGACGGTGTTGGCGGTGATCGACAGGCCGGCGGCTTCGACCGAATAGATGCCGGCATCGGCGGCGCCCGATATGTCCGAGCGTTCGATGCGGCCCGCGGCGTGTTCCAGCGCAAGCCCGTTCTTGCCGCTGCCGGTTACCTGGCAATTGTCGACGACCAGATGCGCGACCCGGCGCAGATCGAGCAGTCCTTGCGCATAATCGCCCATCGAGCGGTTCGAACCATCGAAGACCAGCCCGCTCAGTTCGATATGGTCGGCCTGTTCGGCCATGAACAGATGGCCGTCGCCGCCATAGACGATCCGCGTTGCACCCGGCACGCCCGAAAGACGCACGCGGCTGGGCAGCGAAAGATTGGATACCACATAGGTGCCGGCCGGCAGGAACACCGGCATATCGCGGCTGTTTGCGTCGCGCAGCAGCTTGGCAAAGGCTTTGCTCTGGTCGTCGAAAGTGCCGGGCTGCACGCCGAGTTCGGTGGCGTTGATCGAGCCGCGCATCGAGGCTTTCTCGATGCCGGCAAGGCTGGCGGCCGCCGCCTTGCCAAGCGAGAGGCCGATGACGGCAAAGCCGGCGGTCTGCGTCAGCAGCGTTCGTCTGTTCAACATCGGCACAGGTCCTGGTGTTCAACCCTGGCAGCGCAGGAATCGTGCCAGACCCTCTGTTCCTCTTGGCGAGGGTATCGGCCATGGCTTGTCGAACGGCCGACCGGCGCCTAAGTTCACATAATGAGCAGAGCTTTTACACGCGAGGAAGATAGCGAAAACGCCATCGCCGGCGTCGGCGAGCGGCCTATCAGCACGCACCGCAATCTGGTGACGGAGCGTGGTTTGGCGCAGATCGAGGACAATCTGAGCGATTTGCGCGACATTCTGGCGAAAGCCGAACGGAAAGGCGACCGCGAGCGCATAGCGGTGGTATCGCGCGACCTGCGCTACTGGAACGCGAGGCGTGAAAGTGCCGAATTGTCCGTGCCCGAGCCGGGCAGCGACCTCGTTCGCTTCGGCATGGGCGTCACGCTCGAGGGCGATGACGGCAGGAAAGTGCACTGGAAGATCGTCGGCGAGGATGAAGCAAACCCTTCGAAGGGTTCAATTTCGCATGTTTCGCCGATGGCCGTGGCTCTGTTCGGCAAGAAGGTCGGCGAGGTCGTCACGGTCAACGGCAAGGAATGGGAGATCGTCAAGCTCTCGGATGGCTAATCCTTGAGCTTGACAACATGATCGCGGAAGAACGCCACCGCTCCTGTTTCGTCAATTTCCCCGGATGCGACAGCCATGACGAATTCGTAAAGCGTGCCGTTGTCGGCTGCCAAGGCATGGCCGTTCACGATTAAAAATGCGCCAGCGGCCACGATGGCAGTCCGCTTATTGCCGTCAACAAAGGCATGGTTCCTGGCAATGCCGAAGACGTAGGCGGCTGCAAGATCCTCGACTGTTGGATCTCCGTAATTGGCCTTGTTCTCGGCGCGGGCAAGCGCCGATTCAAGAGCATTTTCATCTCTCAAACCTTGCACCCCGCCATGCCTGCGCAATTGCTCTGCATGCATCGCTTCGACCGCGCGCCGGGTCAGGAACTCCCAGCTCATTCGGCGAGCTTCTGAAGCGCGACCTTGTATTTGTCCATGACCTTGCGAGCAGCTTCCATCTGCCGCTCGAAACTGTCGTCCACCGGCTCAAGGGTAATGCCCTTGTCCGTTTCGATGATCTGAAGCTGATCACCTGTCTTCATATTCAGTCGGCCGAGCAGCTCCTTCGGCAGGATCACGCCTTCGGAATTGCCGATCTTGCGAATGATCGTATTCATGACGGATTATCCTGTTGCAATATCGATTATAACTCGATCGTCGCTTTGTTGCAACAGATATTATAACAAACCTGCTACGCCGACAGCAACCGATCCATTAACCGATCTGCCGCTTCCGGAATAACCGTGCCCGGCGGGAAGATCTCGGCAGCGCCAGCCCGCAGCACCGCCTCATAGTCCTGTGGCGGGATGACGCCGCCGGCCACGATCAGCATGTCGCCTTGGCCGAGCTTTTTCAGCGCGTCACGCAATTCGGGGATCAGTGTCAGGTGCCCGGCCGCCAGCGATGAGGCGCCGATAATATGGACGTCATGCTCGACCGCCAGTTTCGCGATCTCTTCCGGTGTCTGGAACATCGCGCCGACCGTGACGTCGAAGCCGAGATCGGCGAAGGCCGTGGCGATCACCTTCTGCCCGCGGTCGTGCCCGTCCTGTCCCATCTTGGCCACCAGGATGCGCGGTTTGCCGCCAAATTTCTTCTCGAAGGCATCGAGCTTGTCCTGCAGCCCGTCGACCACCGGATTGTCGCCAAGCGCCTTGCGATAGACGCCGGAAATGGTCTGCACCGTAGCAATGTGCCGGCCGAAGACTTTCTCCAGGGCAAACGAGATTTCGCCGACCGTGGCATTGGCGCGCGCGGCGCGGATGGCGAATTCCAGCAGGTTTTCATTGCCCTGCGCGGCACGGGTCAGCGCGTCGAGCGCGCTTTCGACGGCGGCGACGTCGCGTGTGCCCTTCAGCCGCTGCAGCTTCGACAATTGCCGGGCCCTGACCTCGGCATTGTCGATCTTGAGCACGTCGACCGCGATGTCGTTCTCCGGCCGATGCGCATTGACCCCGACCAGCATCTGCTCGCCGGAATCGATGCGTGCCTGCGTGCGCGCCGCCGCTTCCTCGATGCGCAGCTTCGGAATGCCCTGCTCGGTTGCGGCGGCCATGCCGCCAAGCGCCTCGACCTCCTCGATATGGGTCAGCGCGCGCGCCGCCAGGTCGTGCGTCAGCCGTTCGAGGTAAGCCGACCCGCCCCACGGATCGATGATGCGGGTGGTGCCGGATTCCTTCTGCAGGATGAGCTGCGTGTTGCGGGCGATGCGCGCCGAATGGTCGGTCGGCAGCGCCATCGCCTCGTCGAAGGAGTTGGTGTGCAGCGACTGGGTGTGGCCCTGCGTGGCCGCCATCGCCTCGATCATGGTGCGGATGATGTTGTTGTAGGGGTCCTGCGCCGTCAGCGACCAGCCGGACGTCTGGCAATGGGTGCGCAGCGATAGCGAGCGCTCGTCCTTTGGCGCAAAATTCTTCTTCATCAAGGTCGCCCACAGCAGGCGCGCGGCCCTGAGCTTGGCGACTTCCATGAAGAAGTTCATGCCGATCGCCCAGAAGAAGGACAGGCGCGGCGCGAAGCGGTCGATATCAAGGCCCGCCGCAACACCGGCACGGGCATATTCGATGCCGTCGGCGATCGTATAGGCAAGCTCCAGGTCGGCCGTCGCACCCGCTTCCTGCATGTGGTAGCCGGAGATCGATATCGAATTGAACTTCGGCATGTTCTTCGACGTGTAGGAGAAGATGTCCGAAACGATCCGCATCGATGGTTTTGGCGGGTAGATGTAAGTGTTGCGGACCATGAACTCCTTCAGAATGTCGTTCTGAATGGTGCCCGCCAGATCCTTTTGCGCGACGCCCTGTTCTTCCGCGGCGACGATGTAAAGCGCCATGATCGGCAGCACCGCGCCATTCATCGTCATCGACACAGTCATCTCGCCGAGCGGAATCCCGTCGAAGAGTTGCCGCATGTCGAGCATGGAATCGATGGCGACGCCCGCCATGCCGACATCGCCGGCGACGCGCGGATGGTCGCTGTCATAGCCGCGATGGGTGGCGAGATCGAAGGCGACCGACAGGCCTTTCTGGCCGGCGGCCAGATTGCGCCGGTAGAAGGCGTTGGACTCCTCGGCCGTCGAGAAGCCGGCATATTGCCGGATCGTCCACGGCTGCTGGACATACATGGTCGGGTAGGGGCCCCGCACGAAGGGCGGCAGGCCCGGATAGGTATCGAGAAATGGCAGGCCCTTGAGGTCGGCCTGACTGTACAGATGCTTGACGGCGAGACCTTCCGGCGTCGTCCGCTGCCCCTTGACCTCGGCGGGTGCCCGCCGTGGCGGCGTCCAGCCGATCTGACTGAAATCCGGAATCAAGAAGCAACCCCGATGGATTGGTCGATGCGTACGGGAAACAGCGGTTCGCACAGGACGATGCCTTCGGTGAAGGCTGGCCGATGCTGCGCGTCCAGCGTCTCGACCGGACGTTCGCCCTGCTGCGGATAGAGCGTGGTGCCGATCAGGGCCCGCTCGCCTGTCTTGAAGGCGGCGTCGCGCCGCGCGGCGGCAGCACGGACGCGGCGCTGGATGTGCCCGCCCTGAAGGCTGGACAGCACACCTCCTTCAGCCTCGATCGCCTGCAACTCCGCCCACGCCGCCTCGCAGAGATCGGTGGTCAAGGCTTCGACAGCGCCTGAACCAAAGGCAGGATCGGCAACATGATCGACATGGCTTTCATTGGCCATGATCAACTGCGCGTTGCGTGCGACGCGGCGGGCAAAAGGTGCCGGCAGGCCGTGTGCGATCGTATGCGGCAGGATGGAGATTGAATCGGCGCCCCCCGCGGCTGCGGCGAAGCAGCCGATCGTCGTGCGCAGTATGTTGGTTTCCGGGTCCAGGGCGGTCATCATGCGAAACGATGTCTCGGCATGGATGTTGGCCGTGGAATTGGGGATCGAGCAGGCCTCCTGCACCCGCGCCCACAGCCTGCGCAGTGCCCGGACCTTGGCCATAGAAAGGAACTGGTCCTGGTCGACGCTGAGCGCGAAGCCGATATGGGGTGCGGCATAGACGAGCGGCTGCCGCGCCTTTTCGAACATTCTCAGATACGAGACCGCCGAAGCCAGCATGATGCCGAGCTCCTGCGCTTCCGTTGCGCCGGCATTGTGGAAGACGCGTCCATCCGCCTCGAGCAGCACGCCCGGAACGCCCATCGAGAAGAAATGCGCCAGCGATTGCGGCATCGATTCCTGCAGCGCCTCGATCGACATGCGCAGCCGGCCGGTTCCGGCAAGGATTGCCGCCGGGTCGATGCCGAACGAAAGGTTGAGCTTTGCCGGATCGGAGCGGCGCTTGCTCAGGAACGCCACCAGCCAGTCGGCCATCGGGCGGCTCCAGGGATGGGTGTCGATTCGGATCTGGACGCGGTTGAGGGGCACGCCGTCCAGCACCGTCTCCAGTGCCTGCGCCGTCCTCGGCAGGCCGTAGCCGAATGCGTTCGGAGCCCCTTCGAAGACCAGCGACAGTCCGGTCGCGCCCTGTGCGATGTCTTCCAGGGCCTGGGCCTTGGCGCGATCTATATCGGGGTCGTCGACGCGCTGGCTGACGATCCAGGGCGATCGGGGATTGGTGCGTACGATCGGCTCGGTTCCGGTCGCGCGGTCGTAGAGCGGCTCGATGCGGATGTTGTCGTCGGTGTGCGAGACCAGCTTTTCCTCGAAGGACGCACCGGCCAGCGCCTTTTCCGCCAAGGCCAGCCATCGCTGGCGCTCGGCATCCGCTGGTTCTGCATTCCTGGTCAAGGCTCCGGCGCCCATCCATTTTCCTCGCTTTACGTGGCCGCACCAGCCCGGGTCACTTCAGTCTACGGTCCCCGGTCGGTTATCGCAATGCAATGTGCTTCCAGGTCTCGAATTCGATCCCTTCAGATATAGGTTCGCCTGCGTGGACGAACCATGAACGATTGCCAAACACCAGCAAAATCCGCAAGTTCCATAAATCCGATTTCCGCGATTGGTCCGATTTGGACGATTGGCCCGGACGTTTGGCCCGGACATTTGGCCCGGACATTTGGCATTGTCGCTGCGCGGCAGCCTGACTATACCTGCGGCTTGGCCATTGGCTTTAGACACACCCGTTTGCGGAGACCGGATACATGGCTGACGACACCAGTATTTTCATCGGCGCCAGCCGCAAGCCGGACGACAGCTATCAGCGTCCCGAGCAGTTGCTGCTGCAATATGGAAACCGCCACGGCTTGGTCACCGGCGCCACCGGTACCGGCAAGACCGTCACCTTGCAGATCTTGGCCGAAGGTTTTTCCAATGCCGGCGTGCCGGTATTCTGCGCCGACATCAAGGGCGACCTGTCCGGCATCGCCATGATCGGCTCGGCCCAGGATTTCCTGGTCAAGCGAGCCGAACAGGTCAAGCTCGACCCTTATGACTTCCAGGAATTTCCGGTCATCTTCTGGGACCTGTTCGGCGAGCAGGGCCATCCGATCCGCGCCACCGTCTCGGAAATGGGGCCGCTGCTTCTGTCGCGCCTGATGAATCTCACCGAGGCGCAGGAAGGCATCATGAACATCGCCTTCCGCCTGGCCGACGAGGAAGGCCTGCTGCTGCTCGACATGAAGGACCTGCAGGCGCTGCTTGCCAACATTGCCGAGCGCGCCGACGAGATCGGATCGCGCTACGGCAATGTGACGAAGCCTTCCGTGGGGGCCATCCAGCGCACGCTGCTGGTGCTGGAGCAGCAAGGCGCGGCAAACTTCTTCGGTGAGCCGGCCTTGCGGATCTCCGACATCATGCGCACCACCCGCGACGGGCGCGGCGCCATCAGCGTGCTTGCTGCCGACAAGCTGATGATGAACCCGCGGCTCTACGCCACCTTCCTGTTGTGGCTGATGTCGGAACTGTTCGAGGTGCTGCCCGAAGTCGGCGACCCCGACAAGCCGAAGCTGGTGTTCTTCTTCGACGAGGCGCACCTGCTTTTCGACGAAGCGCCGAAGGTGCTGATCGACCGCGTCGAACAGGTTGTCCGCCTGATCCGTTCGAAAGGGGTAGGCGTCTATTTCGTCACGCAGAACCCCCTGGATATTCCGGAGAAGGTCCTGGCCCAGCTCGGCAATCGGGTCCAGCACGCGCTGCGCGCCTATACGCCGCGTGAGCAGCAGGCGGTGAGGACGGCGGCCGAGACGTTCCGGCCGAACCCCGATTTCGACTGCGCCACAACCATCACCCAGCTCGCCACCGGCGAGGCGCTGGTCTCGACGCTGGAGGCCAAGGGCGTGCCGTCCATGGTGCAACGCACTTTGATTCGCCCACCCTCGTCGCGGCTTGGGCCCATAACCCCCGCCGAGCGGCAAAAGCTGATCGCTGAAAGCCCGGTCGTCGGCCAGTATGATGAGGTCATCGATCGCGAATCGGCTTTCGAGATGCTACAGAAGAAAGCCAAGGAGGCGCAGGACGCCGAACAGCAGGCGCAGCAGGCTGGCACAGGCGGCTCGCGCTGGACTATCCCGGGCTTCGGCAATGACGATCCGCCGCAATCCGGCGGCAGGCGGGCACCCGCGCCGCGCCCCTCCAACCGCCAGACCGTGGCCGAGGCCGCGATTAAGTCGGTCGTGCGTTCGGTCGGCTCATCTGTCGGACGCGCGATCGTGCGCGGGATCTTGGGGAGCCTGTCGAGGGGACGCTGAACTTCCGGCTGGGGAGGGCGCCAAGGCCCTACTCCGTACAGCGCCGCGCGTCCGCTGGACACATGGCGCCGTAGCCCTCCATAGATGTTGCCGACTCAGAAAATCGAATCCGTGATCGCCTTGACCGGCCCGAGCAGTACCGATCCGTCCGGCACGCCGGCGTCGATCGGAATGGCCTTGTGGTTTGCCGTCGCCGCCGCAACCATCGGCTGCCTGGCATCGCTGGTCACGATGACCGGTGACTTCGACGGCACGCGGTCGTAGAGATCGATGATGTCCTGGTTCATCAAGCGCACGCAGCCCGACGAAACCGACTTGCCGATCGAGCGCCACTCCGGCGAGCCGTGCAAGCGGTAGAGCGTGTCCACATTGCCCTGGAAGAGATAGAGCGCGCGCGCGCCGAGCGGGTTTTTCAGCCCGCCGGGCATGCCGCCATTGTCGGCGCTGTACTGTTTCAATTCAGGCTGCCGGGCGATCATTTCGTCCGGCGGTGTCCATTTCGGCCATTTCTGCTTCCACTGGACGACGGCGTCGCCCGACCATTCGAAGCCGGCACGGCCGAGACCGACGCCATAGCGGATGGCCTGGCCGCCCGGACGGACCAGATAGAGGAAATGGCCTGTCGTATCGACGACGATGGTTCCCGGCTTCTGTCCGGTCGGGTCGGGAACGATCTGGCGCAGGAACTGCGGATCGATCCTGTCGACGGGGATGGCCGGCAGATCGAAGCCGCCATCGCTGACGGCCGCATACATCGAGGCATAATCGGCAAGCGGCGGCTCGACATAGGTGGGCGGCGGCGGTTCCACCGGGCCTGGCCCGGTGGTGGCGCATGCGGAAACCGCGATCGAGGCGGCGCCCAGGGCGGCGGCGTTGAGGAAGCCGCGACGGCTCAGGCGAAAGGATTCGATTTCGGTTATGGACATAGTTGCCTTCTTTAGGACTCAAATTCCAACAAAGCGTGAATACACCGACCGCTGTTGCGGGTGCCTGACAACACCTGGCGCGATAGGCGGTTCCGAATCTGGCCCGAACGTGGACAAACAAAGGCGAAGCTGTGACCGCGTCGTCACTGTGGCGCCATGGCCACAGCCTGTGGCCGGCAACAGCCTGTTGCCTAGCCGCCGGATACCAGGGCTTCGAGGCTCGGCAGGATCAAGGCCGGCGGAAAGTCCCGGTATTCCTCAGGCTGGTTGGAACGGTTGATCCACACCGTGCGGAAGCCGAATTTGGTGGCGCCTGCGATGTCCCAGCGATTGGAGGACTGGAAGGAAACCGCGCCGGGATAGAGGCGCCAGCCGGTGGCGACCATGTCGTAGACCGCCGGATCGGTCTTGAAGCGCCGCACCGCATCTACGGAATAGACATCGTCCAGAACCTGGTCGAGCGCGGCGGACTTGACCGCGGCCTGCAGCATTTCGGGCGAGCCGTTGGAGAGGATCGCCAGCCGGGCGCCCGAAGCCTTGAGCGCTTTCAGCACCGCCGGCACTTCGGGATAGCAATCCAGCCGCCAATAGGCTTCCAGCAGGTTCGCCTTGAGCCCTGGATCGGCCGAGGGCACTTTGCGCAGGGCGAAATCGAGCGCCTGCTCGGTCAACTGCCAGAAATCGGCATAGGCGCCCATCAACGTTCGCACCCAGGAATATTCGAGCTGCTTGGCGCGCCAGATTTCGGACAGCAACTGGCCGTCCGGCCCGATCCGGTCGGCATGGCGGCGCACCGCGGCATGCACGTCGAACAGCGTGCCGTAGGCGTCGAAAACATAGGCCGCGTATTGCATGGAACAGTTTTGGGGCGAGGCGGGGCAAGGTGCAAGTCCCGATTGCATCGCCCCTGCCTCTGGCCTCAACAAAACTCCCCCATGCCGGTTGACGGCGCCGGCCAAAGCATCATCCAATGCTACAATACGATTGATCGGAACGGGAAAAACGCGATGACACTGGCGGCTGCAGCGCAATCCGCGACATGGACTTTCGTCGATGGCGACTGGTACGAGGGCAACGTCGCCATCCTGGGGCCGCGCAGCCACGCCATGTGGCTTGGCACCAGCGTGTTCGACGGCGGCCGCTGGTTCGAAGGCGTGGCGCCCGACCTCGACCTTCATGCCAAGAGAGTGAACGCCTCGGCGATCGCGCTCGGCCTCAAGCCGAACATGACGCCGGAGCAGATCGTCGGGTTGACCTGGGACGGCTTGAAGAAATTCGACGGCAAGACGGCTGTCTACATCAGGCCGATGTACTGGGCCGAGCATGGCGGCTACATGGGCGTGCCGGCCGATCCTGCCTCGACCCGTTTCTGCCTTTGCCTCTACGAATCGCCGATGATCCCGCCGTCCGGTTTTTCGGTGACCGTGTCGCCGTTCCGGCGCCCGACCATCGAAACCATGCCGACCAATGCCAAGGCCGGTTGCCTTTACCCCAACAATGGCCGTGCCATTCTCGAGGCCAAGATGCGCGGCTTCGACAACGCGATGGTGCTCGACATGCTGGGCAACGTCGCCGAGACGGGCACCTCGAATATCTTCCTGGTCAAGGACGGTCATGTCTTTACACCGGCGCCGAACGGCACCTTCCTGTCCGGCATCACTCGCTCGCGCACGATAAATTTGCTTGGCGAGTATGGCTTCAAAACCACCGAAAAGACGTTGTGCGTGCGCGATTTCCTGGAGGCGGACGAGATCTTCTCCACCGGAAACCATTCTAAGGTGGTGCCGATCACCCGCATCGAGGACCGCGACCTGCAACCCGGGCCGGTGGCCAAGAAGGCGCGCGAGCTCTATTGGGACTGGGCGCATTCGGCGACAACCGGCTGAGGCGCCGGTCCGGTCGTTTTGTCGCTGCCCGGTTCGCCGCGGGAAAACCGTGTGACAGTTTTCCGGAACCCGCCTAGAAAGGGAACTGGCGCTTCATTCCGGAGTTGTTCCAGCTCAACCCAGACCTATCTTACTCCGGTACGGACACCGGATTTTTCCACGAGGGAGTACCATCCATGGCTTTCGAATTGCCCGCTCTGCCCTATGACTACGAGGCCTTGCAGCCTTACATGTCGAAGGAGACGCTGGAATATCATCACGACAAGCACCACAAGGCCTACGTCGATAACGGCAACAAGCTGGCCGCCGAGGCCGGCTTGGGCGATCTGTCGGTCGAAGAGGTGGTCAAGCAGTCGTTCGGCAAGAATGCCGGTCTCTTCAACAATGCCGCGCAACACTACAACCACATCCATTTCTGGAAGTGGATGAAGAAGGGCGGCGGCGGCAACAAGCTGCCCGGCGCACTGCAGAAGGCGGTCGACAGCGACCTCGGCGGTTACGACAAGTTCAAGGCCGACTTCATCGCCGCCGGCACGACGCAGTTCGGTTCGGGCTGGGCCTGGGTCTCGGTCAAGGACGGCAAGCTGGCGATCTCGAAGACCCCGAACGGTGAAAATCCGCTCGTCCACGGCGCATCGCCGATCCTCGGCGTCGACGTCTGGGAACATTCCTATTACATCGACTATCGCAACGCCCGGCCGAAATATCTCGAGGCGTTCGTCGACAGCCTCATCAACTGGGACCACGTCCTGGAGATGTACGAAAAGGCGAAGTGATCTATCGTCAGAGAAGCCCCGGCACCCCGGGGCTTTTCTTTTTCTGCGCCGAAATCCAACAGCAAAAATCATCCAGGCGAAGGGGAATATTCCACCCGTCGCATCCGTTAACGCTTCGTCCCGAAACGCCTTCATCATGGAGCCAAATGAATGAGAAAGCTTGTCATCGCCATCTCAATGCTCGCCTTCGCCGGTTCGGCCGCCTTTGCCGATCCGATCCTCGACCGGCAGGCCCTGATGAAGGAGCGCGGAAAGATCGTCGGCGGCTTGGCGAAAGTGGCCAAGGGCGACGAGCCCTTTGATGCCGCGGCCGTGCTGACGCAACTTCAGGCGCTGCAAGCAAATGCCGAGAAGTTCGACGCCGATGCCATGTTCCCGAAAGGCAGCGATACCGGCGACACGACGGCGGCGCCAAAAATCTGGGAAGACATGGCCGGCTTCAAGGCCACCGAAGACAAGTATCTTGCCGACGTCAAGGCGGCGGTCGCGGCGGCTCCCGCCGACGTCGACGCGCTGAAAGCGCAAGTCGGCGCCATCGGCTCGGATTGCGGCACCTGCCACCAGACCTATCGCGTGAAGAAGGGCTGATAGCGGGCAATGTCCCGGCTGAAAAAACTCGTCGGCGCCCTCATCATCTTGGGTGGCGTCGGCGCGGTTGCAGGCTGGATCCTGTCGGCGCCGACGACGCTGGACACGCAGGCCCTGGCCAAGCTTGGGCCAGGTGACGCAGCCAAGGGCAAGCGCATTTTCTACGCCGGCGGCTGCACCTCCTGCCATGCAAAACCGGGCTCGCAAGGCGATGCCCGGCTTCAGTTGGTCGGTGGCCTCGAACTCAAGACGCCGTTCGGCACCTTCGTTCCCCCCAACATTTCGCAAGATCCCAAGGACGGCATCGGCGCATGGTCGCTCCAGGATCTCGCCAACGCCATGCTGAAGGGCGTGTCGCCCTCGGGTCGGCATTTCTATCCGGCATTCCCCTACGCTTCCTACGCGCGCATGAATCCGGCCGACATTGCCGACCTCTATGCTTTCCTGAAGACGCTGCCCGCGGTCGCTGGCAAGGCGCCGGACAACTCGCTGGCATTCCCATTCAACATCCGACGTGGCATCGGCCTGTGGAAGCGCCTCTATCTCAGCGATCAGCCGGTCATTCCTCTACCCGATGGCACGCCTGAACCGGTGATGGCTGGCCGCTATCTGGTCGAGGGGCCCGGCCATTGCGGCGAATGCCATACGCCGCGTGACCTTGCCGGCGGCACCAGGAAAAGTGAATGGCTGGCCGGCGCCGTCGCCGCCGAAGGCAAGGGCGTCGTGCCGAACATCACGTCGGGCGAGGGCGGCATCGGCAACTGGTCCGAATCCGACATCGCCAACTACCTCGAGACCGGCTTCACGCCGGATTTCGATTCCGTCGGCGGCGCCATGGTCGACGTGCAGCGCAACATGGCCGAGCTGACGCCGCAGGATCGGGCGGCCATCGCCGCTTACCTCAAGGCTGTACCGCCACATCCAAACGGCTATCCGGCGCGCAAGCCGGCTGCGAATTGATCTACGTCCGCCCCAGGCGGCTTCAGGCGTCGGATCACAGGTGCCGGTCGCCGAGGAAATCAAAACCCGTTTCGAAGAAAAGATTGTAGTTGCAGGTCAACTCTTCGCCCGCTGCGATGTCGCGCAAGGCATAGGTTTCCTCAGGCGAGGAGACGTCGCAATTCGGTTCGTCGTCATGGTTCATGTAGCGGGCATCGTCCGCTTCGAAGACGATATAGGCCGGATCGCGCCTGTCGGGGTAGGAATAGCGGTCCAGATAGTTCTTCACCGGCCCCGTCTCGCCCTCATAGGTTTCCACGTCGATGATCCGGTCGAACCGGGGGTCGAGCTTCCAGATCAGTGTGCCCTTGGGGATGTGGTTCTTGGCAAAGACGCCGATACCCTGGATCGGCGATTTGTCGAGATAGACGTCGACGAGCAGCATAGTGGACCCTTGTGCGAATGTGGGCCTCATCGCCCGGGGAAATCGTGCTTTGGGTAGCGCGCGACCGTCGCAATTGCGAGCGGAAATCAGCAGCGCGGAATTCAAAAGATCATGATCGTCGCGCCTGGCGGGAGAGCGCCCGCCGTCAGCGCTGTTGCAGGGCCAGGCGGACACCCAAGGCGCAGTAGATGCCGCCGACAACCTTGCCCTGCCATTTCAGCACCGTCGGGTTTCGGCGCAGGAAGGTACCGAGCCGCCCGGCGCTCACCGCAAAAACGACCGTGCTGAAAAGGCCCAGCAGAACGAAGATCACCCCGAGTGTCATCAACTGGAGCATCACCAACCCGTTTTCAGGCCGCACGAACTGAGGCAGGAAGGCGAGAAAGAAAAGCGGGTCTTGGGATTGAGCACTTCGGTCAGGATAGCTTGCCCGAATGCCTTGCCGGCCGAGATCGCAAGCTTGCCGGCGGTCGGATCGGCGGGCGTCTTTTCGATGATCGCGCGGATGCCGAGATAAACGAGGTAGGCCGCGCCGATATACTTCACGACGCTGAACAGCGTCGCGGAGGTGGCGATGACGGCCGAGATGCCGACCATCGCCATGGCTGTGTGAAACATGTCGCCGGCCGCGATCCCGGCACCCGTTGCGATCCCGACCTTCGTGCCCGAACTCGTTGCCCGGGCAATCGTCAGCAGGGTGGCCGGGCCCGGAATAAAGACAAAGCCGAACACAACGGCGACATAGGCGATCAATGTGGACAGATCGATCATTGGCGGGTCTCCTAGGCAAGCTGGGCCTTGCCCGTCACCTTCAGTGTGAAGGCATAGGTATAGGCTATCTCTTCCAGGCGTGAAAACCGGCCCGAAGCACCGGCGTGGCCGGAATCCATGTTGATCTTGAACAGCACTGGATTGTCGCCACTCTTGCGGTCGCGCAGCCGCGCCACCCATTTGGCCGGCTCCCAATAGGTGACGCGCGGATCGGTGAGGCCGGCGAGCGCCAGGATCGGCGGGTAGTCGAGCGCCGCGACATTGTCGTAGGGCGAGTAGGCGGCGATCGTCCGGTAGTCGTCGGCTGACGCGATCGGATTGCCCCATTCCGGCCATTCAGGCGGGGTCAGCGGCAGGGTCGCGTCGAGCATGGTGGTGAGCACGTCGACGAACGGAACCTCTGCGACGATGCCGCCGAAACAGTCCGGCGCCATGTTGGCTATGGCGCCCATCAGCATGCCGCCGGCCGAGCCGCCTTGCGCGACGATGCGGTCATGCGCCGTAAAGCGCTCGGCAACGAGGTGGCGCGCACAGGCGATGAAGTCGGTGAACGTGTTCATCTTGTGCTCACGCTTGCCGTCATCGTACCAGCCGTAGCCCTTGTCCTTGCCGCCACGGACATGAGCGATGGCAAAGACAATGCCGCGATCGACCAGCGAGAACCAGTTGGTGTTGAAGGCGGCCGGCACGGCGATGCCGTAGGAACCATAGCCATACAGCAGGCAAGGTGCGGATCCATCCAGCGGTGTGTCGCGGTGGTGCAGAAGCGAGATCGGCACCAGTTCGCCATCGGCGGCGGGCGCCATCAAGCGCCTCGTGACATAGTGGTCCGGGTCGTGGCCGGAAGGCACTTCCTGGGTCTTGAGCAGCACCCGCTCGCGCGTGCGCATGTCGTAGTCGAATACCTGCGACGGCGTCGTCATCGACGAATAGGAAAAGCGCATGGTCTCGGTGTCGTATTCGTACGACCCTGAAAGGCCGAGCGAAAAGGCTTCTTCATCAAAAGAAATCAGGTGCTCCTCGCCATTCGCGCGATCGCGCACGACGATGCGCGGCAGGCCCTCCTTGCGCTCGAGCCGGACCATATGGTCCTTGAAACCGATCACCGACAGGATCAGCCGGCCCGGCTCGTGCGGCACCAGCTCCTGCCAGTTGGCGCGCACCGGATCGCTTGCCGGCGCCGTCATGATCTTGAAGTCCTTCGCCCCGTCCGCATTGGTCAGGATGAAGAAAATGTCGCCGCCTTCCTCCAGCTCATATTGAAGGCCGGTCTCGCGCGCCGAAACAAGCTTGGGTTCGGCAAAAGGATCGCTTGCGCTCAACAGCCGGTATTCCGAAGTCTCGTGATCGTTGATGCCGATCATGATCCATTCGTTGTTGCGGGTGCCATCGACATTCATGAAGAAACCGGGGTCGGTCTCCTCATAGATCAGGCGGTCGTCCTCAGGGTTCTGTCCCAATGCATGGAACAGCACCTTCGACGGCCGGTGGTTGGGATCGAGACGGGTGTAGAAGAACCCGTCATTGCCGGCGTCCCACACACCAGATCCGCCTGTGGCTTGTATCTGGTCCGCCAGTTCCTTGCCATCGCCAAGGTCGCGCACGCGCAGCGTGTAGAATTCGGAGCCCTTGTCGTCGAAGGCCCACAGCAGCTTGGCGTGGTCGGCTGAATGATCGACGCCGCCGAGCCGGAAATAGGCCTTGCCCTCCGCTTCCGCGTCGCCGTCGAGCAGGATCCGCTCGGTGCCGCCGTCGCGCGGCATGCGGAAGTAACGCGGCTGCTCGCCGCCAAGCTTGAAGGAAGAACCATAGGCATAAGGCCCGTCCTTCATGGGGACGGAAGAATCATCCTCCTTGATGCGGCCCTTCATCTCCTTGAAGAGCTGCTTCCTAAGGCCTGTCGTATCGGCCATCAGCTTCGACTGGTAGGCGTTCTCGGCTTCGAGTTCGGCGCGTATCCCCGCATCGAGCAGGGAAGGATCCCGGAACATCTCCTGCCAATTGTCGGCCCGAAGCCAGGCATACTCATCCGTTCGCGTGATGCCGTGGTGCGTGTCGGTAACCGGCCGCTTCTCGGGCGCCGGCGGACTGACGGATGGAAATGCGGAAGTCTTGGTCATTGCGTCTCGCTGCCCGTGTCTCTGGTCTTTGCCGGCCAGTCTCATGCGACCGTATTCACGGCTTGGCAAGTGGCCAATCGAGGCGGCCGGCCGGCGGACATCTCGGCTGGTTGCCCTGCGCGAAAAAGACGATCAGCAACCTGTGGTTTCGTGGACAGATGTGAACAACCAAGCTTGCAAGCGCGATCGCCAAGCAAAGCCGAGCATTCAAACCCGTTTCGTGAGTTATCGCGAATGTAACGGCGAGCTGACGCGGCGTCAGCCTTTGCCCGTTTGGCCGAAAAAATATCGAAAAATTACATGATGCACGAAAGATTGAAGCTGAACGACGAATAGTTGATCAACATTCGTAGATATAATGCAGTGAGTGAATTGACTTACTTGATCCATGGCCGCATTGATGTGCCCGCGACACGAATCGCAGAAGCTCTACCTGCACAAAATTCGTGCAATGCCCTGCCTGCAAAAATGGGCACAATCGACGTCACTCTTGTTGGGGCCTGAAGACCATGGATATTGTCGAATCACCTTCCCGAAACAATGAAGCGCTGATCGAGCTCACCGCCGATGTGGTGGCTGCCTATGTCAGCAACAATCCGGTGCCGGTTGGCGAACTGCCGAACCTGATATCCGATGTCCACGCTGCCCTCGGGCGTGTGGGCGGAACCGCCGAGCAGCCCCCCGCCGACAAGCAGAAGCCGGCTGTAAACCCGAAACGCTCCGTCCATGACGACTACATCGTCTGTCTCGAGGACGGCAAGAAGTTCAAGTCGCTCAAGCGTCACCTGATGACCCACTATGATCTGACGCCGGAGCAGTATCGCGAAAAGTGGAACCTCGACCCGAGCTATCCGATGGTTGCCCCGAACTACGCGGCGGCTCGTTCACAGCTCGCCAAGAAGATGGGCCTCGGCCGCAAGCGCAAGGCGCGGTAGTCGCTCCTCGTCAGGCTTAACCGACATCAGCGGCGCCTTCGGGCGCCGTTTGATTTTGCGGCTTGGTAGACGGACAGGTGATCTAGACGGACAGGGGACTTAGGCGGTCTGTTCGAGCGCCATCTCGGCATCGCGCTTGATGCGCTTGACCATTGAGCGGAGGCCATTGGCGCGTTGGGGCGACAGGTGTTCGTCCAGGCCGAGCGCCTTCAGCGTCGCTTCGGCATCGGTTTTCTGGATTTCACTGGCGGTCCGTCCCGAAAACAGCGCCAAGACGATCGCGACCAGTCCGCGCACGATATGGGCATCGGAATCGCCCCTGAACGCAATGACCGGATCGGGGCCCGGTCCCCGTTCGGTGGTCAGCCAAACCTGGCTGACGCAGCCGGGCACCTTGTTGGCGGCGTTGCGTTCCTCATCGGGAAATGGAGGCAATGCTTCGCCGAGTTCTATGACATAGCGATAGCGGTCCTCCCATTCGTCAAGGAAGGAGAAGTCGTCGCGGATCGTCTGGATCGAGGCCGTCATGACTCGGATATAGTGACCCGGCGGCGCCGCGTCACGGAAAAAACCCCAGCGGCGCCGCGTCACGGAAAAAAAACAAGGACACCGCGGGCGTCGAGAGGGCAGAAGGCCCGCGGTGCGCCGTCGAGACGGCTTAATTCTTTACCGGCAGGTTGACTGTCTCGGGCAGCACGATGTTCTCGACCACGCTGCCGGTCATTGTCGAAGTGTCGGGGCCGGCGGACTTGTCGTCCAGCATCGCCGCCGCGATCTTGGCGGTCTCCTTGGCGCGTGCCGTGATGGTATGCATGGCGGACTTGCCGGTTTCGCAGACATCGGGCTTGCGCTCGCAAATGCCGGCAATGTCACCGACTGCGTCGCGCGCCGCGAACAAGGCCTGGATCGGCCCGACGCTTTCCTGCCCGGGTTCGTCGGAACCGGCAGTCAGGGGCAGCGCCAGCAGCACCAGGGAAAACCAGAAAGCCATTCTTATCAGGAAGAACATGCCTTGCCTCTCGTCGTGACCGGATCATGCATCACATGGCATGACCTCTTTTATGGCAGGATGTTGGCACACAGGCACGAAGGACGGCTTGCGGGTCAGCCGACAATTTTCCTCAAATTTTAGACAAATTCGAAACGAAGCGTTTTGCGATGGATTTGTCTCATATCGGGACGATTTTCGTTACCGACCAATAACCATTTATCTGGCTGTTTCCATTGCGCTTTTCTAGAACTCGAGCGTTTTCGTGCCCACCACTGGTCCACTGTGGGCGGGCGTTCCCGGATAACCCTCCATTTACTATGGCGGCATTTGCCCGGGTTTTCGACGGCAAGCATCCCGATATTTGACACAGGCCGGGCTTTGGTCGGGCCTGCCCTTATCCATTCCTTAAACGCTGGATGAGAGTTTCAGAGCCAATCAAAACAATCTGCGGAAGCAGAGCTGTTCACGACGAGTGCGAGTGCGTTGAGTTGATGCCGATCAAGGCCAGATACGCTGAATTGCCTGGCGCGATTGCCGCCGGTTGCGAACGTATGGTCCATCCCTCCATTCTCGGTCAGGGCGACCGCGAGCGCCAGCGCCGCTTCATCGGCGTCATGCTGGCGGCGCCATTCTTTGCCGCCGGTGCCGCGGTCACGCTCGTGACGTCAGGCATGGGCGCCGCGGTGACCATGGCCGCCATCTTCGCGGCCTTCGGTCTGTGCTGGTTCATCGCCCTGCTGGCGGCGGCGACAGGCAAGATGGCCGTGGCGGCACGGATCGCACTGGCGATGGCGGCTGTTGCGCTTGGTGGCCTTATCAGTGCCGCCGGCGGCTTGAGTTCTCCTGTCGCCATGCTTGTCGTGGCGCTGCCGTTTGAAGCCTGGTGGATCGGCGCCTCGCGGCGTGCTGCACTTTGGGGGGCTGCCTCGGCCGTCGTCGCCATTGCCCTTCAGCCGCTGTCCGCGGCCTTCCTTCCATTCGCGGGCGCGCAGATCGCCGCCTGGCATTGGCTGGTGCCGCTGGCCTGGGCACTCACGGTCGTGCCGCGCGTAGCGGCGTTTCGCGATACCGCCGGTGCGGCCGATAGAGTCGATACCGGGGATCGGCTGGAAGACATCATCGATGCGGTGGTCCTGCGTGTCGCTCGCCATGGCGAAGTCCTGGACGCCTCGGCCAGGGCACGCACGCTTTTGAAATTGCCGCCGGAGCTGCTTTCGGGGACCGGTTTCTTCGATCGCGTCCATCTGTCCGACCGTGTCGCCTATCTCAGCGCCTTGGCCGACATGCGCGATGGCGCCCTGTCGCGCCGCCTCGAACTGCGCATCAGGCTGCCGCAGAACGGGAATGGCCAAGGTGACAATCGCCTGATGGCTGACAATTATCGGCCGTTCGCGCTCGAACTGGTGCGCGGTGAGGAGCAGGGCGATGTCTTCACGCTTGTCCTGCGCGAGAATGACGAGACCGCCCGGCTGCGCGAAGAACTGGCGCAGGCCAATGAGGCGGCGGCCGCCGCCGAAGTGGCCAAGGGCCGGTTCCTGGCGGTGGTGAGCCATGAACTGCGCACGCCGTTGAATGCCATCATCGGCTTCTCGGACATGCTGCTGCACGAGATGTTCGGCGCCTTCAAGGACCCGCGCCAGAAGGAATATGTCGGCCTGGTGCGCGATTCCGGCCAACATCTGCTGGCCGTCGTGACATCCATACTCGACGTATCGAGGATCGAATCGGGCGCCTACGCAACGGAACCGGAGCCGTTCCGGTTCATGGAAGCCGTGGAAATGTGCCAGTCGATGATGCGGCTGCAGGCGCAAGCCAAGAACATCGACCTGCAGACGCAGATCGCGCCGGACGCCGGCGACATCAACGCCGATCGCCGGGCCGTGCAGCAGATCCTCATCAACCTCGTTTCCAATGCGGTCAAGTTCACGCCTGATGGTGGCGATGTCGTCGTCGGCGCCAAGCGGATCGGCTCGCGTCTCCATTTCTGGGTCAGGGACACCGGCATCGGCATCGCCGAGGAGGATTTCGCCAATCTCGGCAAGCCCTTCATGCAGATCCAGAATGACTACACCCGCCGTTTCGAGGGCACCGGTCTTGGTCTTTCCCTGGTGAAGGGCCTGGTCGCGCTGCACGAAGGCACGATGTCGATCGAAAGCATGCCGGGCGAGGGCACCACGGTGACCATCAGCCTGCCGGTCAACGGGCCGAAGGGACGCCCCGTCAATCAGATCGGAGTGCTGACGATGCCGGCGATGAGGGCGAAAGGGGACAGGGATGGCTCGCTCCGCAAGACAGCCTAAGGCGGTCAAACGCCGCAGCAATGCCTTCCAGGACGGTGCCATTGCCGTCGGCGGGATGATTTCGCGCAATCCTGTCCTGGTGGGCGGATCGACGGCATTCCTGGTGACGCTGTTCTATGTCTCGGCGAATGCGCTGTGGTATCAGCCTTTCCCGCATGCCGGGGCGTTTTTCGCCACCCGCAGCTTCCAGGGATTTCCACATACGGCCATCGACGAGCCCGAGACCACGATCAACATCGTGCGGCCGAATGCGGTGCCCGCCCCGATCAAGGGCGATCCGGTGGTCGAGCAGGTGCAGGGCATATTGAAGGACCTCGACTTCTATTCCGGCACGGTCGACGGCATTTCCGGCCCCAATACGCGCAAGGCCATAGAAGCCTACCAGCAGAAGGTCGGGCTCAACGCCTCCGGCGAGATCGACGCGCTGCTGCTGGATCAACTGGGCGCGACGCCGAAGACCGCCGCCGTGCCGAAACCGCAGCCGCGTCCGGACACGCCGGCCGCCGTTCCGGTGTCCTTGCAGACAAGTTCCGGGCAGAATGACGTGGAGACGAATGCAGCGTTGCAGGGGCCTGATCCTCGCATCGTCAAGATCCAGGCCGGACTGAAGGCGTTCGGCAATGACGACATGCAACTGGATGGGGTCGTAGGCGCCCGCACCAAGGCGGCGATCAAGGAATTCCAGTCGCTGTTCGGGTTGCCGCAGACCGGCGAACCCGATGAGATCGTCTACGTCAAGATGCGTGAGATCGGCCTTACCAACTAACGGCAGAATGACGGCTCGCCGAGCCGCGGAAACAGCGATACATAGCCCGCACGCTTTGCGGAGTTTTCATGCGCGTCACATCGGATCTGTGGGTTTCGGCCCTGTTGCGCCGGATTTTCAGTGCCGGCGGATTTGCCGCCGTGGTCAAGCGCGGCGCGACCGAGGCAGGCGCTGTTTTCGTGCTGGCGCGGGACAGGATGGGTGAAATGGCCCTCTATGGACCGGCGCCGCAGACCAGCTACGATTCGGCCATGCCCGACGATCGCTTCTTCACCCTGCTGGCCGCCGGCGACGATGCCGCCGTGCTAGACGCGCGCCTCGAAAGGGAAAAGAAGTTCGATCCCGACATTTGGGTGGTCGAAATCGAGGCCGGCGCCATCTCCGTCGAGGAGCTTATTTCCGTGAAGATGCCCTGAGGCCGGAGGGCGTCACGGCATCGTCGCTGTTCGATGCCGTGCGGCTGTCGCCGTTTGCAGGCGCGGCCTCGCGAACCGCTTTATGCAGCGTTTCGGCCTTCCAGCCCCGCACCCTCTCCAGCGCCACGTCGCGATGCAGCAGCCGGTAGCGGTCGAGGTAGGTGCGGATCGCCTGCGGATGCGGGAACAGGCCGGGATAGACGGCGACCGTGATCAGGAATGCCCGGTCCTCGCTGAAATCGAGCGAGCGCAGCGCCGCAAGCAGCGGCGCATAATTCTGGTTGGCGGTCAGCGATCGTGCGGTCGAGAAATCGATGTCGAGGGCATCCGCAAGCGCGGTCTGGAAGAAGGCGGCGTTTCCCGTCAGTGCCGTCTCGCGCAGTTTGACATAGGTATCCGAGCCAGGGAATGCATCGACCTGCGCCGCCAGGGCCTCGTCGCCGGTGCGCATCATAGAGCGCAGCCTGCGCCGTGCATTCTCGGCGGCAACGCCGGAGGCCTGTTGTGCTGCCGCACTGTCTTGCGCCACGTCCGCGTCGACGGCGGCCGCGATCGGCACCGTTGGAGCTTGCGCCTCTGGATCGCGCACGCGCACCAGGGTGGGTCTTTCAAGCGCCCTGATCAGGTCGGCGATGGTCGGGTTCAGATCCTTGCGCCGCGCGATGGCGCGTGCGTGCGGCAGCCCATGCCGGCCGATCAGCGCGATGAGGTCGATGTCACTGACCGCGCGCGAGCGGATGAGCAGCGGCGCGGCGACGTCGACCGGTTCCTCGCACAGGCGGCGCACCAGCGCGGCGGGCGCATATTCGCATTCGGAAAGGGCGGCTGCCACGTAGCGTCGCGATTCAAGGGACACATCGTCGAACAGCGGCAGCGTCAGGTCCTCGAGCTGGCCGATCTCGCGGCGTGACGGGCGGGTCAGTGAGCAGAATGCCGACACCGCGGCGCGGAACAGCCTTTCGGCCCTTCCCGATTCCGTTCGAACAGCGATTTGCCTGAAGTCCGAAGATGACACGAAGGATACGCCCGATACTCGATACACACTTTGCCACGCTCAACCAGGCTGTGCCGGTTTCGCGATTGCCTCGGTCAGAACGTGCTGACCTCGGAACAAAGATCAAGTTAGCGATGATCCGTTAGCGCTCCGTTAACCCTCTGCCGGCCTTAATAACATTTGGAGGCGTTGCGTTGTGCTCCGGGGAAACCGAGAGGAATGCGCGAATCATGGGCATGGTACTGTCTTTCGTGCCGCGAACGGCACCGACCAATCGAGTAAAGCAAGCCACCGAAATACCGGCGGCGGTGATCATCTTTCCCGGCATCCGCTACGAGCGGCCCCAGGCCGGCGAGGTGCGGCCTGTAGATCCGGACACGCCGGGATCATCGCGGACGAAGCCTGTTCCGCACCATTGAAGCGCGGTGCTTAAACGGATCTAGGCGGCGCTAGAAGTCCTGCAGCTCGCAGGAACTCTGATCGAGAAAGCGCGACACGATGGGCTTCCAGCTGTCGTCCGGCACGAAGCTGCGGATGACGAAAATGCCCTCGTTGATCGGCGCCTCGACGAAGATCGCTCCCTGCATATCCTCGGGAAGATCCTTGCGCACGTCGATCATCTGCGCCGGTGTCAGCACCACGGCATCCAGTTTGCCGCCTGTCGCGGTATGATCGTTGAAGGAATAGATGTTGTGGCCGCTGCGGTCATAGACCGACACCGACCAGAAGGGCACGTTTCCCGGCGCCCTGATCCGGACAATTCCCTCGTCAAGGTCGAAACGGCAGGCCGTGGCATAAAACAGCGGGTCGACCGATTTCACCACCGGCGCGCCGCCGGCCTCGGCATCGAGCCGGTTCATCCTGTAGAGATCCGAGGCCATGGAAAGACGCGACCAGGCGTCACGTTCCGAGAATTCCGGCACCAGAAGCAAGACGACGATGTGCACGATGCCGGCGCCGACGAGGCCGAGCAGGACAGCGTAAAAGAGCCTGCGCATCGCGGCATAAACGCTACGCATCGCAGCCCACCTTCACGATCCTGGGCAGCGAGACGTCGGACAGGCCGGTGCTGCTGGCGATCGGCGTGTCGTAGAAAGTGAGGACGAAATACATCCGCCCAGAACCGTCGGTCAGAAGCCAGTTGCCGGGCATTGGGCGATGGCCGGCGGAAATGATCACCGAATTGTCGGGCTGGCGAACCACCTCGTAGGACTGAAGTGCCGCAAGTCGCGGTTTGCCGGTTTCGACGACGCCGAGCGATTGATCGGCGGCATAAAGCGTCCAGAAGCGGGCGGTCGGAAACCCTCCCTCTATCGTGTAGGTGCATTGCCGCTTGAGCTGGTCCCCGGCAGCGTCATTTTCCGCGACGAAGGACAGACCTTCCGCGCGACCGAGCGCAAGCACGCCCTCGCGTGCCACGCGCGCCTTGGAGTAGGGGTCCGCGGCCGGCGTGCCGATGTCGGGAAAAGCGGTCCATTGGCCGATCCTGATCGCGCCGACACCGTCCTGGATCTTCAGCGCATACCAGACGCTGGCGCCGCCGCCGCCAATGGCTATGGCAAGCGAGAGCAGCATCAGGAAGGCATTTTTGAGCATGAAGGGCCGGGTTCACAGAGGATTGCCGCTCGGGGATATCGCGGCGCGGGGCCTCGTGGCAAGCCGGCGAGATGGATTTGCCTGCAGGCCCGGTTCGCGCCGTGGCGGTGTTACAATGCCGAAAGCGTTTCGGGCGTGGTGGAGGTGTCGAGCCTGGGGGCCGTCTGGAACAGTTGGGTCATGTCCCTCAGCGTCTGCGTGGTTCGGCTGGACAGAACCGGCGGGCGTTCGGCGGCTGCTTCGGCTGCCGCCTGATCCTCGCTCTTCTTCTGCGCTTCCGCCGCCTTGGCCGCGATCTCCTCGTCGACGAACGGCTTGTCGATGCCGGGGATCGGCTTCAAGTCGATGTTCTGGTGCGCGTAAACCATCAGCCGCTGCCAAACCATCGCCGGCAGCGAGCCGCCGGTCATATTCTTGGTGGGGGTGAAGTCATCGTTGCCCAGCCACACGGCCGCCGTGTAGTTGCCGGTGAAGCCGACAAACCAGGCGTCGCGGTAGGATTGCGTCGTGCCGGTCTTGCCGGCGACGACGATGTTGGGGATCTGTGCGCGCCGCGCCGTGCCTATCACCGGTACGGCCGTCAGCATGGTGTTCATGGATTTCAACGCCTGCTCGGAGAGCACCCGATGCGGCGGCGGCGCGTCCTTGGTCCAGTCATACACCACGTCGCCAGTACGGGTGACGAGCTGCGTGATGCCATGCCTGGAGCCGACGAAGCCGTTCTGGGCAAACACGCTGTAGCCGGTCGCCTGGTCCATCACGGTCATGCCCGAAGTGCCGAGCACCATCGTCTTGTGTCCCTCGAGCGGCGATTCCACGCCAAACGCTTCCGCCATCGCCTTGATGGGAGCGATGCCGAGATGGTCCTTGGCCAGTCGCACCGGCACCGTGTTGATCGACTTCGCCATCGCCATCAGCAACGTGATGTTGCCAGCCGACTCGCCGCTGTAATTGTGCGGCGACCAGTTGCCCCAGCTGATCGGCCCGCCCGAGATGATCGAGTTCGGCGTAAAACCGTGTTCCATCGCCGTGGCGTAGACATAGGGCTTGAACGACGAGCCGGTCTGGCGCAGCGCCTTGGTGGCGCGGTTGAACTGGCTGGCGCCGTAGTCGCGGCCGCCGACGATCGCCCGCACCGCGCCGTTGGTCTCGATGACCACCACGGCACCCTCGGTGACGTTGTACTCCTTGCCGAACTGGCGCAGGTGGAACTCGACCGACTCCTCCGCCGCCTTCTGGATGTTGGCGTCGAAGGTGGTGTGGGCAACCAGCGAATGCTGGCCAGGCTTGGCGATCTTCTTGACCTCGTCGAAGGCCCAGTCGAGGTAGTAATCGGGGCTCTTCTGTTCGCCGCGATCGACGACGTCGGCGGGATGCAGCCTGGCCTGCAGCACCTGGCCCTCGGTCATGAAGCCGGAATCGACGAGGTTGGACAGCACCACATTGGCGCGCGCACGCGCCGCCGGCAGGTTGATGTGCGGCGCATATTTGGTCGGCGCCTTGAACAGGCCGGCCAGCATGGCGGCTTCGGCAAGGTTCAGGTCCTTGACGCTCTTGCCGAAATAGAAATCCGCCGCCGCCTCGATGCCGAACGTGCCGCCGCCCATATAGGCGCGGTCGAGATAGAGCTGCAGGATTTCCTTCTTCGACAGATTGGCCTCGAGCCACAGCGACAGGAAGGCTTCCTTGATCTTGCGCTCGAAGGTCCGCTCATTGGTCAGGAACAGGTTCTTGGCCAGCTGCTGGGTGATGCTGGAGCCGCCCTGGACGACCGAATTCGCCCGCACATTCTCGAAGATGGCCCTGGAAAGGCCGAGCACGTCGATGCCGTAATGGTCGAAAAAGCGGCGATCCTCGGTGGCGAGCACCGCCTTGATGACATGATCGGGCATCTCGTCGACCGGCACGGAATCGCGCTGGATGATGCCGCGCTGGCCGATCTCGTTGCCGTAACGGTCGAGGAAGGTGACGGCGAAGTCGCCCTGCGCCCGCCAGTCGCCCGAAGTGTCCTGGAAGGCCGGAATGGCCAGCGCCAGCATGACGACGATGCCGCCGGCACCGAGCGTAAAACCTTCGCTCAAGAGTTCGACGATGCCGCGGCGCCAGCCCTTGAGCCGGAAACGCCGCGAGAAGATCGTCGCGGCTTCCCAGAACTGGCGCGCCTTGAACCCGATCTCGTAGAGCGAGGAATCGAGCCAAGCGTCCAGCGCCAGCAGCCGGGCGGCGAGCGGACCTCTTCTCTTGCGTGGCTCAGGATCGACCATTCAAAAACCCGGCTCGGCTGTGACGCAACCTGAAAGCCGCAAGCAGGCAATTTCAGGGCCGCGCCCTGTCCTGACTATTCATCCATTTTGCCGGCGCTCACAAGGGCGGCGAGGACACAGCCGCGAGCTTTGTTGGAAATGATTATCGCCGCAGTTCGAGCGACGAAGCCGCCGCGATGGTCGCCTGCAGCAGAACCCGCGCGCCGGTGATCGCGTCCGCGGGCTCCACATATTCCGCCTCATTGTGGCTGAGCCCATCGCGGCACGGCACGAAGATCATCGCGGCGGGCGCCACGCGGGCGATGAACAGCGCGTCATGGAAGGCGCCTGATATCATCTGCTTGTGCGACAGCCCCTGCGACCTGACGGCGTCTTCGATGATCTTGATCATATCGGCGGAGAAAGCCGCGCCGGGCATGTCGAAGGATCGTTTGATCGTTGCCATGCAGCCCTGTGCCTCCGCCTCGGCCGTGCAGGCCTGGCGCGCCTCGGCCTCGATGGCATCAAGCCGCTCAGGCCGCGGATGCCTGAGGTCGACGGTGAAGGTCACCGACTGCGGTATGGCGTTGATCGATCCTGGCTGAGCGGCGATCCGGCCTACGGTCAGCCGCGCGCTGCTGTCGAGCGGCATGATTGTCGTCTGCAGCCTGTGTATGGCGGCAATCGCGGCGACCATCGGATCCCTGCGGTAGGCAAGGCCCGTGGTGCCGGCGTGACCGGCGGTGCCCTCGATGGAAACCTCCAGCCAGCGCGTGCCCTGGACGGCTGTCACGACACCGATAGGCAACTGCTCCTTTTCCAGGGAAGGCCCCTGTTCGATATGCAGCTCGATGTAACCTGATATCGGCATGCCGATCGGACGCAGGGCAGCTTCCGGCAAGGCTGCGATCGTCGCGTCGAGTTCCTTTGCGAGGGAGGCACCGTTGCTGCCGACGATCGATTTCCATGCGGCGGTGTCGGCGCCGGTGAACGCCATGGAGCCCATCACGCCCGGGGCGAAGCGGCTGCCCTCTTCATTGGCCCAGGCGACGACCTCGATCGGCATACGGGTCTCAGCCTTCACGTCCTCGAGGGCTTCGAGAACCTCGAAGGCGGAAAGCGTCCCGAGCGCCCCATCGAAGCGGCCGCCCGTTGGCTGGCTGTCGAGATGGCTGCCGATCAGGAGCGGCGGCAGTGCTGCGTCCGCGCCCTCGCGACGGATGAAGAGGTTCGCGATCCCGTCCTGGAAAACGGTGAATCCGCGCTCCAGCGCCAGCTCCGCCAGCAGGCGCCGGGCGCTCCGATCCTCGACGCTGAACGCCTGCCGGTTAACGCCCCCGGCCGGCGTCGCGCCGATCCGGGCGAACGTGTCGAGCCGTCGGAGCAGTCTTTCGCCGTCGATCTGCGGCGCAAGCCTCATCGCTTGAGGCCACGGATGAAGGCGCTCACCCGTTGCGGGTCGACCTGGTTCCACCAGACCCCGTCCTGCTTCAGGGAACTCGCGACAATGACGCCGTCGACGATGTCGAGGATGTCGTTGGCATTGTCGGGCGTCACCCCGCTGCCGACAAGGGTCGGCAATCCGGCCGCGTCCTTGATCATCCTGATATAGCCGAGGTCGGTGGCATGGCCGGTGCGCTGTCCAGTGGCGATGACCGCATCGGCGTCGAAGAACACCAGGTCCTTGACCTGTTCCTCGACCGGCCGGTCGCCGACGATCGCATGGGCGCCATGCTTGACATGCGCATCGGCGAAGATGCGGATGCCGTTGGCCCGAAGCCGGGCACGGAAGCGCATGGCGCGCGCCGCTTCGCCTTCGATAAAGCCCTCATTGGCGACATAGGCGTTGGCCCATTGATTGACGCGCACAAAGGAGGAACCGGAGGCACTGGCGATCGACAGCGCGGGAATGGCGGCATTGGCGAGCACGTTGATGCCGACCGGCCGGCCAAGCTCGCGGCGGATACGGTCGGCGACGACGGACATGTAGGCGGAGGTTTCGGGGCCGATGTCATCTGGCTTGGCGAACGGCACGTCGCCGTGGTTCTCGACGATCACGCCGTCGCAACCGCCATCGAGATATGCTTTGGCATCGTCGAGGCCGCGTTGGTAGATGGCCTCGACCGCCTCGCCATCATAGCGCGGCGCGCCCGGCAGGGGTGCGAGATGGACGACGCCGATCACCACCTTGCTTCTGCCGAAGATCGATCGCAGCGCGTCGTTCTCGCCCTGCTTGGAGCCGATGGATTTAGGGGATTTTGTCATGCGGTTTCCGCTTCCGTCGTTTCCATGAGCGTTTTCATCTCCTGCCTGTCGGGGCAGGAGCCGAGCGTTCCGGCGCGTCCGACCGAGATGGCCGCAGCGCGAACCGCAATCCTGGCCGCTGCAGCGAGATCCATGCCGGCGGCAAGGCAGCCGGCGAGGCAACCGCAAAACACGTCACCCGCGCCGCTGGTGTCCGTCACAGCCACCTTGGGCGCCATGATCCGCTCGATCCGTCCTTCACCATCGGCGACGAGGCAGCCAAGCGCCCCAAGCGTCACGATAGCGGTGCCTGCGCCTCGACGGATCAGCTCGCGGGCTGCCGCGTCAGGATCGCCGGTTCCGGTCAGTTGCGCCGCTTCGCCCGCATTGGCGATGACGAGGCTGACGTCGCTCAAATGCGGCATCGCACCAGTTGCAAGCGGGCTCGGATTGAAGATGGTCATGGCGCCAGCGCCATGCGCCGCCCGCAGACAGGCAGTCGTTGCATTCGGATGGAGATTGCCCTGCATCACGACGATGTCGCCGCGTTCGATCGAGGCCGCGAAACCACTCTCTGCCAGGGGATCGAAGGCAGTGGCGCAACTGGCACCGGTGACGATGAGGTTCTCGCCCCGCGCATCGACCATGATCGTCGAACGGTCGCTCTCCCTGGGCAGCATCGTCAGATGGCTGGTGTCGAGGTCGCGGCGCAATTGTTCCCTTATCCATGCCCCGGCGGCATCATTGCCGATCGGCGTCCAGAACCGGACGTCGGCTCCGGTGCGCGCGGCAGCCACCGCCTGGTTCGCGCCCTTGCCGCCAAGTCCGTCGGCATGTTCCGATGCGTTCAGCGTCTCGCCCGGCCGCGGGAACCGGTCCAGCCGAAACGTCGTATCGACGCAGACATTGCCGAGGACATGGACGCGCATGGCTAATCCCTTGCTAGTCCTTGGCCGTTGCCCAGCCCAGCATCTGCTCGAACAGTGTCTTGTAGCCGCCCCAGGCGATGAAGCCCGGAGGCAGCCAGTGCGGGCCGACATCCGAGGTCCAGGCGACGGTCCGGCCCTTGCCGTATTTGCCGGTTACCAGCAGCGGCAGGGAACGGTAGTCGGATGACACGGTGGCCAGAACCTCCGCCTCGTCCTTGACCGTGACCTCATTGAAGCCGAGCAGGATCGGCCAATCCTTGCCCAGGCCCCTGAGAATTGGATGATCCTGCGGACCGACGACGGCCGGCGCATAGCCCTCCGGAACCTCGACACGGTCGTCGATAGGCAGGCACGTCACCGGCAGGACGTCCTCGACCGGCGTCTTGTGATAGCGCGCGCCGCCGTTGATGCCCTGGAAGCTGTAATAGCCGCCGAACATCAGCAGGCCGCCGCCATTGCCGACATACTCACGCAGCAGGCGCAGCCGGTTCGGCGTCGGCTTGGAATGGATCCAGGTGTCGGGGTGAAGCAACAGCGTGTTGGCGCCGAGATCGGAAAGCACGACCGCGTCATAGGCTGAAAGCGCGTCCATGGTCTGCGGGAAATTCCGCTGCGCCTCATGCGCCGGCATGAAGGTGACGTCGAACGGACCGTCCTTCAGCGCGGCCAGCAGTTCATCGGCGCCGGTGTGATAGGTCACGGTCGGAAACTGGTCGAAGCCCTTGATATGGGTCGCGGTCGAGACCCAGGACTCGCCTGCGAGAAGAACTTTCTTCCTGGACATGTATACTCCCTTGATTGTGTTGATCCGCGGGCTCAGGGGCCTTCGGCGAACACGGTCTTTGGATTGTCGATGAGCATGCGGTCGATGGCCGACTGCTCGACGCCATGGCGTTTCAGTCTCGGCACGAAATGCTTGAGGAGGAAGCCGTAGCCGAAGCCGCCAAAGCGCGTCAGCATGATCTTCAAAAACACGTCCTGCGACAGAAGAAGCCGATCGACCAGACCCATGTCGATCAGCGAGCGGATTGCCTGCGCATTCTGCTCATCCGAAGGCGACTGCGCATCCTGGTCCGCATAATAGAAATCCATGCCGATCATGTCGTATTCCAGGAAGGCGCCGCGCGCGGCAAGGCTTCTCTGGTAGGCGAGATCGTCGTGGCTCGGATTCATATGGCAAAGCACCGTGTGCCTGAGATCGGCGCCTTCCGCCTCGACGACGTCTAGCACGTCATGCGCCAGCCGTTCCCAGCCGGGCAGGTGGATGGTCAGCGGCACGCCGGTTATCCTGGCCGCGCGCGCCGAAGCCCGCAGCGACTTGCGTTCCTCGTCGGTGAAATCCTTGCTGACGCCGACCTCGCCGATGATACCGGCCATGATCTCGGGCTGCACCGCCCCGCCGCCGACGTCGTTGACGAGGAATTCGGTGACATCGTCGACGTCCATCGCCTTCAGCCAGTCGGGGTGGGTGTGCTGCAGGTAGAAACCCGTGCCCATGACGATCCGCAATCCGGAACTGCGGGCGATGCGCGCCAGCTTCACCGGATCGCGGCCGATGCCGATATTGGTCGCATCGACGACGGTGTGGCCGCCGAGCGCCCTGTACTTCGCCAACTCCGAAAGCGCCAGGTCGCTGTCGTCGAGCGAGACGTTGTCGCGGTTCATGTAGGGGTTCATCCGCAGCTCGCCGATGATCTCCATGCTGACCGGCTGCTCGGCGATATTCTTCTCGTCGGGATGACAAGGGCATTTCCAGGATGTCGAGCCATCGAGCAGGATATGCTCATGCATCAGCGTCACGCCCATGTCGGCGATCGCGACCGGGCCGGTAACCGTCATCACGGTGCCGGAGCGAACACCGATCGGCGCCCTTTGCCTTGGCGTGTCGTCGAACAGATGATCCATGTCAGCGGCTCCGCGTTGCGCCCTTGAACAGCCGGAAATTCAGCCAGATGGCAACGAGAATGATTGTGCCGGTAACGATCGGCGTCAGGAAGGGCGACATATGTGCCAGGATCAGGCCGTTGCCGATGACCGCGACGGTCAGCGCGCCGAGTATGGTGCCGATGATCGTGCCGCGCCCGCCGAACAGGCTGGTGCCGCCAAGCACCACGGCGGCGATGACATCGAGCTCGAAACCCTGGCCGGAATTCGATGAGCCGGAGCCGAGCCGGGCCGCCAGGATGACACCGGCGACCGCCGCCGCCATGCCCGACAGGATGTAGACGAAGAGCGTCATGAAGCGCGTGTCGACACCGGCGCGGCGCACGGCTTCGGCATTGGCCCCGATGCCGGTGACATAGCGGCCGAACGGCGTCTGGTTGAAGGCGAGATAGGCGACGATCAGGACGAGAAGGGCGAGCAGCGCCGGCACCGGCACACCGAGGAACCAGGCCCTGCCGATGTTGACGAAGAAGCTGGTCGGCTCGACCGGGATCGAATAGCCGCCGGTGATCAGCAGCGCCACGCCGCGGATGACGGAAAGCCCGGCAAGCGTGACGATGAAGGCCGGTATGCGCTCATAGGCGATGAAGAAGCCTTGCAAGGCGCCGATCGCCGCTCCAAGCGCCAGCATGGCGACGACGACCAGCGGCCACGGCAGGCCAGCTTGGAGGGCGACGGCCGAGAGCGTCGCCGTCAGCGCCAGCACCGAGCCGACCGAGAGATCGATGCCGCCGGTGGTTATGACGAAGGTCATCGCCGCCGCGACGATCAGCAGCGGCGCCGACTGGCGAACGATGTTGAGCAGATTGGGCGTCGTCAGGAAGGAACCGGTGACCAGCGAGAAGATCACGCAGACGACGATGAAGAACAGCGCGATGGAGACGACGCTGCCATTGGCTATCGCCACATCCTTCCATGTACCCTTGTGGGCGCGCTTGGGCGGCGAAACGCCAAGCTCGGCGGATGGCGAGGTGGCGTTCATGGCCGTACCCCCTCATCGCGGCTGGCACGCGCCGACCGCGCATTGAATTTCCGGCCGACGATCAGGTTGACGACCTCCTCGATGCTGGTGTCGCCGATCTTGCGTTCGGCGACATTGCGGCCCTCGTACATGACCTGAATGCGGTCGCAGACCAGGAACAGGTCCTGCAGCCGATGGGTGATGAGAATGACGCTGACGCCACGGGCGCTGACGGCGCGGATGAGTTCCAGGACCGCCTCGACTTCCGCCACCGCAAGCGCCGCCGTCGGTTCGTCCATGATCAGCACCGACGGGTCGAAGGAGGCGGCACGGCCGATGGCGATCGACTGTCGCTGGCCGCCGGAGAGGTTTTCGACCTTGAGCCTGGTATCGGCGATGACGATGCCGAGCCGGTCGAGCATCTCGCGCGTCTCGCCATGCATGCGCCTGTTGTCGAGAAAGGGGACGCCAAGAATGTGGCGGCGCGGTTCGCGGCCGAGAAAGAGATTGCCCGCCACATCCACCGTGTCGCAGAGCGAAAGGTCCTGGTAGACCATCTCCACCCGAGCGGCGCGGGCATCGGCCGGCGAGGAAAAGGACACGGCGTTGCCGTCGATCTCGATGCTGCCGGAATCGGGAATGACCGCGCCGGACAAGACCTTGCTCAGAGTGGATTTGCCGGCGCCGTTGTCGCCGACCAGGCCGAGCACCTCGCCGGGCTTCAATGTCAGCGAAACATCATCCAGCGTCTGGATGGGGCCGTATCGTTTGGAAATACCGGTCATCCTGACGCGGTAGGTCTCGCCATCGCTCATCATGGTTCCAGTTCTCGAAGGACGACATGTTCAATCGGTCGTCGGGCCGCGCGGCCAACCAATCAGGTCGATGCGCGGCCCGGCGGTCCGGGGAGGATACTACTTGAACATGTCCTTGAACTGGCCGACATTTTCCTTGGTCACGATGGTGATCGGAACATTGATGATCGGATCGATCTTCTCGCCCTTCTTGAGCTTGCCGAAGGCCTCGATGGCGGCCTTGCCTTCACCAGCCGGATCCTGCTGGACGACAGCGACCACCCAGCCTTCCTCGAGACCTTGCACCGCCGATTTGGTCAGGTCCCATCCGAACACCTTGACGTCGCCGGTGCGGCCCTGGCTGGTGACGGCGGAAACCGCACCGAGCAGTGCCGGCTCGCCGGTCGCATAGAGCGTCGTCATGTCGGCATTGGCGGTCATCAGGTTTTCAGAGGCGGAAAGGGCGACGTCCTGCACGTTCTGACCGTCGACCGTATCGAGGAAGGTGACCTTCTGGCCGCTGTCGGCGACGGCCTTCTTGAAACCGTCGAGGCGCTGGTTCTGGATGAAGGAATTGAGCGCGCCGACAACGCCGATCTTGGCGGTTCCATTCATCTTGGTCTTGACGTAGTCGGCGTAGAATTTGCCGATATCCTCGCCCGCCTTGGTGTTGTCGACACCAACGAAGGCGACATTGTCGCCATTCGGGATCTGCGCGTCGATGGCAATGACCGGAATGCCGGCGGCCTTGGCCGCGGTGATCGCCGGTTTCACACCGTTGACATCGATGGCGACGAGAATGATGCCGTCGACCTTCTGGGTGATGTAGTTCTCGATCGCGTCGTTCTGCGCGCTCGGCACGTTGTTGGCGTTGAAGATGACGAGATCGACGCCGGCGGCCTTCGCCGCGGCTGTCGCACCGTCATTGATCTGGTTGAAGAAAAGAGCCTGCTGGTTGATGGTGACGAGTGCATAGGTCTCGGCCATGGCGGAGCCAGAACCAAGCGCGAAGGTCATGGCGATGGCCGCGGCGCAGCCTGAAAGGATCTTTGTAAGACGCATTCCGGTTCCCCTTGGTTTTGCGAAAAAGGCCCTTGATCGGGCTCACATGGCGCCTGAGCGCATGGGCATAATTCAAGATACTTGATTTCTTGTCAAGTGACTTGAATTAGCGTCGGCGAAGGGAGACCGCCTGTCAGAATGTCGCGGGCGTGTTCACCCAGAAAATGCTGGCGCGTTCGTCGCCGACATTGCGGTACCAATGGGGGAGTTCCGAATTGAAGACGAAGGAATCTCCGGCGGACAGGCGAAACGTCTTCTCACCGACCATCAGTTCGATGGCGCCTTCCAGGAGATAGCCGACTTCCTCGCCGGCATGCTGGATCGGGCCGGCGCTTTCACCGCCCGCCTCGATATGATGGATATTGCACTGCAGGAGATGGCCCGGCGAATAGGGGATGACTCGCTCGAGCGAAATGCCTTCGCCGCGCCGGAGCGGATCGAGCGCGATCAACGGCCGCGCTCCAGCTCGAAAGACGATGCCTTCCTCGCCATCGGACTCCTCGAACATCCAGCCAATGTTCGTGCCGAGCACCTCGACAAGCCGGTGGAGCATGGGAAGCGAGGGCGAGACCTTGCCGTTCTCGACCTTGGAAAGCAGGCTCTCGGAGCAGTTGGCGGAGGTGGCGAGCGCCTTCAGGGTCAGGCCCCGTGTCTGCCGGGAGAGCTTCAGCCTCGTGCCAAGCCGTGAGAGGCTGGTGGCTGTCGAGCGCTCGTCACTGCCCTTGCTGTTGTGGGTATCGATCTTGTTCATTGGGGGAGGCGAACATCTCCGCTGGTTGGGCCGACTCGTAAAACTGATCCGAAGCGTTGTCCATCCTGTGATCATGGACAACGCGTCGGATCGGCATCATGGACCCGTCCAGGGCAAACGAAGCGCCCGCCTTCCCGATACTGGCGAGCGCGCGGTCTCAGGCCGCTTCGCGTTTCAGCGCCTGCGCCATGCAGTGGATGCCGCCGCCGGTCTTGGAGATCTCGCTCATGTCGACTGCCGCGACCTCGAAGCCGCGCGCCTTGAGCTGGCCGATCAGCGTTTGGCTGGAGGTCGGCGCGATGACCCGGTCCTTGCCGAGCGACATGAAGTTGCAGCCGAGTGCCATCGTGTCCTGGAACGGCACGTCGATGATCTCGTGGCCCTTGCCTTTCAGCCAGTCGACGATGCCGGGCTCGGTGCAGGCGAGGCAGACGGCAGTGAGCTTCTCGGCGATCGGCACCACCATCAGGTCGATATGGACATAATACTCGTCGATGAAGGCGATGCGTGTCTCCCAGCCTTCCTTTTCGAACCAGGCCTGCACCTGGCGCGCGCCTTCCTCCTGCGTGCGGGCGCCACCGCAGCCGATCAGCACCACGCCGTCCTCGATGACGTTGAAGTCGCCACCCTCGAACGTGCCCGCCGTGACCATATCGTAGATCGGGATGCCGAGTTTCTCGTAGGTGCGGATGGCGGCGTAGTTTTCGCCGCGCCGCCACCAGTTGGCCATGGCGGTGATAATGGCGCCATAGGGCGTCATCACGCTGGAATCGCGCGAGTAGACCTGCATCGGCAGTTCCGGCGTCGGCTCGTGCCAATGGATGCTGACGCCGAAATGCTCATAGGCGGCGACCAGGTCCTTGTGCTGCGCCTGCGCGATCTGGACGTTGCAGGGCGCCTCGCGCAGATGCTTGCGCGACAGCGAACTGGTCGACAGATGGCGCAGGAAATTCGGCGAGCCAAGCAGGACGTCGGTCAAGACGTCGGTTTCGTTGGCGAAGCCCCAGACGGTCAGCGGCTTGGTGCCGCCGGCCGGGTTGCGGCGCTGCAGCGAGAACGGTTCGGCGACGATGCGATCATGGACGGTCATGGGGTTCTCCTCGTGCTTTGATCATGCGGTTTGGTTGGGTTGACCGCTCGGTATCCACCAGTCGCGGCCGCGCGCGGTGGTGACATATTCGGGCCAGCGGAAATGGATCGGCGGGTCGTAGTCGCAGAGCGGCGCGATCCAGTTCGCACCGCCGATGCCGCCGCCGGTGCGGGTGACGAACTCGTCCATCGCCGCATCGCGGGCGGTTTTGTCCTCCAGCAAGCGCAGCGCCGCCAGCGCGACCGTCTTGGCCGCACAGATGACCATCGGATCGATCGTCGCGGTAATGCCGCCAAGCGCGTTCATCACCCAGCCCGGGTAGGGCTGGCCGCTTGCCGAACGCAACGCCGGACGGGCGACATAGAACCTCGCCGTCGGCGCATGCCAGCTCATGTCGGTGTAGTCGTCGGAGGTCGAATTCAGCTGCGACGGCGGCAGGTCACGGCGCAGGATTTCCTCGGCCTGCCTGGGGTCGATCAGTCGTTCCAGCTCGTCGATGAACGGGTTCTCGGTCGCGGCATTTCCAGCATTGACCTGGATTTCGCGCCCGACCGCCTTGGCGGCTTCGTCCCAGCGCGGTGGCCCGACCGTCGACAGCGCCGCATAGGCGATCTCGGCCATGGCGTGGTTGGCAAGCCCCGGCCGCGATTTCGATACCCAGTGACGCTCGAATCGACAGCCGCTGATCGCGGCGGCGGCCGTGGCATTGCGATCGAGCACGGCGGTGACCTGTTCGGCCATGCGAAGCGTAGGCACGCGGATCATGTACTGGATCTCGGCCAGCCCCGCCGGCAGATTGTCGGCGGTGGCCTGGCCGGCGGTCAGGATCGCCTCGCTGATCGACCAGCCGCCCTGATGCGGCAGCATCGAATCGCGCAGTGCCTTGGAGGCCATGTACATCGTCATCAGCGCATCGTTGGCGCCGGGCGCACGCACCGCCGAATGCGCCTGCGGGATCGGTGCACCGTCGCCTGCGCGAACCCAATTTTCGGGTTCGTCGCACACAAAGCGGTAGATCATCGAATAGGCGGCACCGCAATGCGTGTCCCAGCGCGCCGTGTTGCAGAGCGGCAGCATGTAGAAGGGATGAAACGAAATCATGCCGGCAAGTCCGTCATAATAGCCCTTGGCCGCGTGGATCGGCTTCGAGCCGCGCACCTTCTCGGCGGGCTCGCCGGTGAAGCGCAACGTGCCGGCAATGCCGTGCCGCTGCATGGCCGCCTTGACGGCAAGCAGGCCGCCGAGGCTCGCCATGCCGAGCCCTGAATGCGGATCGGTGTGGCCCCCGGCCTCGAAGCCAAGGCCGGGCCGCGGCTGCTTCACGGTCACTGCGTCCTGGCAGTTGCCGGGCACCGCGTCATATTCGGCATAAAGGCCGATCGTCGGCCCGGCGCCATTCGTCCAGTGGGCGCAGAACGCGGTTGGCATGCCGCCCGAGCCTTCCTCGACGGAAAAGCCCTCATGCTTCAGCCGCGCGACATACCAGGCGGCCGACTGGTATTCGCGCCATGCGGTCTCGCCGAAATCGAAGATGGTGCGCGTCCACTGCGACAGCAACGGCTGGATGCCGTCCAGGCAGGCAAGCGCGGTCTCCTGCGCTGATGTCGTCACCGGTTTGTCCATGCGTCAAAGAAAGCAGTGAAGCGGCTCGCCAAAAAGTGATATGTTTTCCCGGTTCGTGCAAATTCGGTTCACCTCTTGAGAATTCCCTCCACACAGGCGCTGCGCGCCCTCGACAGCTTCGCCCGTCATGGCAGCGTCTGGCGCGCTGCCGACGAATTGCACCTCACCCGCAGCGCGGTAAGCCATCAACTGCGTCTGCTGGAGCGCGATCTCGGCTTCGACCTGCTTGAGCGCATCGGCAAGGGCGTGGCGCTGACGCCGCGCGGCCAGCGCTATGCCAGCGACGTGCGCAAGGCGCTGACAGTGCTTGGCGATGCGGTGACGCGCGATGCCGGCACGGGCGTCGGCGGCTCGTTCGCCGTCTCCTGCACGCCGGGCTTCGCCTCGTTGTTTTTATGCACCCATATCGGCGAGTTCCGGCAGATGTACCCTGACGTGGCGCTGCGCATCCTGACCCCCAGGCGGCTCGACGACGTCAGCAATGCCGACGCCGATGCCTTCATCGCTTTCGGTGTCGGCAACTGGCCGAACCGAGCCGTCGAGCCGCTCTGTGAAATCTCGTTCACGCCACTCTGCAGTCCGACGCTGCTCAACAAGGTCGGCGGCTTTTCTCGGCCCGCGGACGTGCTGCGCGCCAACCTGCTTCACCTTGACGACACCGAGGACTGGGCGCGCTGGCTGGCGCTGTCCAAGGTGGAAAACCCCGACACCGAGGGCGGCATCTTCTTTTCGGACATGAACCTCGTCTTCTCGGCGGCGATCGCCGGCCAGGGCATTGCCATGGGCGACGAACTGACCAGCCGGCGCGCCTTGAGCGAAGGCCGGCTGGTCAGGCCGTTCGACATCGCGATCAAGTCACCGCGTTCCTATTACCTGGTCTCCGAACACGCGAAAGCGAGCCATCCGGTGCTGGAGGCGTTCGGGGGCTGGCTGAGATCGAAGCTCTCGGAGAACCCGGTCAGGCCGTATTGACCGACCATAGATGAATCAAATTTGCCGATCAGGCGAAAACTATTCGGTTGCGGTGAGCCGCCGGCCTGCCTACGATTTCCTCTTGGGACTGAGGAAGAAGGCAGGATGCAGCAACCCGGCCGGGCCGCAGAGATCAAGGCAATCGGGATCGGCAAGAGCTTCGGCTCGTTCCGTGCGTTGGACGATCTGACGCTCAATATCGGCCGCGGCGAGTTCCTGACCCTGCTTGGCCCCTCCGGTTCGGGCAAGACCACCTTCCTGATGATCCTCGCCGGCTTCGTGCAGCCGACCGAGGGCCGCCTCCTGAGCGACGGCACCGACATCACCAACCGTCCGGCCGAGCAGCGCGCCGCCGGCATGGTGTTCCAGGGCTATGCGTTGTTCCCGCATATGAGCGTCGAGGCCAACATCGCTTTCCCGCTCAAGGTCCGCAAGAAATCGGCCTCCGAGATCAAGAAGCGTGTCGGCGAGATGATCGAGCGTGTCGGCCTGGTTGGTCACGAGAAGAAACTGCCGTCGCAGCTCTCCGGCGGCCAGCAGCAGCGCGTGGCGCTGGCTCGCGCACTGGTGTTCGAACCAGGCGTGCTCCTGCTCGACGAGCCGTTCTCGGCGCTGGACAAGAGCCTGCGCGGACAGATGCAGGCCGAGATGAAGCGCCTGCATCTGGAAACCGGCACCACTTTCGTCTTCGTCACCCACGACCAGAGCGAGGCGCTGGCGCTGTCGTCGCGCGTCGCCATCTTCAACCACGGCAAATTGCTGCAGGTCGGCGCGCCGGACGAGGTCTACGACCGGCCGGACAACCGCTTCGTCGCCGAGTTCCTCGGGGAGATCAACATGCTGCCGCTGAAAGGGGTCAAGCCCGCCGGCAATGGCTCGACGGGCGTTTGCGAGGATCGCGCGGTCAGCATGCATTGCAAGGCCGAGAAAGTCCGTGGCGATGCAATCCTGGCAATCCGCCCCGAATATATGTCGATCGCTGGCGAGGCCGCCGCCGGCGAGAACGGCATTGCCGCGACCGCCACCGCCTCGACCTATCTGGGTGCGGCGACCAGGCTCGACCTGACGACGCGGCAGGGCGCCAGGGTGACCGTCTCGGTGCCCAACGAGGTCGCGGCCGCGGCGCTGAGCAAAGGCAATTCCGTCTGGCTGACCTGGCCTGCGGAAAAGGGTTTCCTCCTTCCGGAAGGAGGACAATGACCGCCGGCGTGGACCGATGGGACACGCAGGCTTCCGGGAATGATCAACGACAAAAAGGGGAACTGACATGACAAACGATACCAAGAAACAAGCCATCGAGACCCTGTCCGCCAGGGCAGGTCGCGGCGAGATTTCGCGCCGCCAGTTCACGCAGCTGGCAGCACTCGTGCTCGCCGGCACGCCGATGCTTTTGCGTTCGACCGGTGCCTTTGCACAGGCCAAGGAACTGGTTCTGGTGAACTGGGGTGGCGACGCCATCACGGCTTACGACGCCGCCTACGGCCAGGCTTTCACCAAGGACACCGGCATCACCGTCAAGATGGACGGCTCCGGCCCGACCGAAGGCGCGATCGCCGCGCAGTCCAAGAGCGGCGCCCCGACCTGGGACCTCGTCGACGTCGACCCATTCTCGGCCATCACGCTCGGCGCCCAGGGCGCGCTGGAGCCGATCGACTACAAGATCGTCGACAAGACGAAGATGCGGCCGGGCTTCGGTTGGGAGTATGCCGCCTCGACCTATTTCTTCTCCTACGTCATCGCCTATGATTCCGAGAAATACGGCAAGGACGCGCCGACCGGCATGGCCGATTTCTTCGATGTGAAGAAGTTCCCCGGCAAGCGCTCGCTCTACAAATGGGGCGTTTCGAGCTGGGAAGCCGCACTGCTGGCGGACGGCATCGCGCCGGCCTCGCTCTATCCGCTCGACCTCAAGCGCGCGCATGACAAGATCGCCGCCTTCAAGGAAAACGTGGTCGCCTATTGGGGCGGCGGCGCCGAGAGCCAGAGCGTGCTGCTCAACGGCGAGGCCTCGATGGCCATCGTCTGGTCGACCCGCGCCTCGCTGATCGAGCAGGACTCGGGCGGCAAGATCAAGTTCATCTGGGACCAGGGCCTGATCTCGCCCGGTGCCCTTGCCGTGCTCAAGAACAACCCAGGCGGCAAGGACGCGGCGATGAAGTTCATCGCCAGCGCGCAGGATCCGCAAAAGCAGCTCGTCATGTTCGACAAGCTGGGGCAGGGCCCGGCCAATCCAGCCGCCGACGCGCTGATCCCCGCTGACAAGAAGCGCATCAACCCGGTCGATCCCGAGAACATGAAGAAGCAGATCCCGCTCGACATGGACTGGTACGCCAAGAACTACGGGCCGGCGCTCGACGAATACACCAAGATCATCTCGGCTTGACCAGGGCCGGGATCATCGGGTCCAGATGAGAGCATATCTCTCCGACAGGATGGGCGCGGCGCTGTTGATGGCGCCGCTGCTCCTATTTCTTGTCCTCGCCTATGCATGGCCGTTCCTCGGTGTCGTGAAGTGGAGCTTCACACTGCCGACGCCGGGGCTCGGCCAGTACGAGGCACTGCTCACCGACGATCTGGTGCAGTCGGTGTTCATCCGCACATTGCGCATCGCGGCCATCGTCACGGTCGTCTCGGTTGCCGCCGCCTACGCCATCACCGTCGTCTGGGTGCGCGGCACGCCGGCGCAGCGCCTTGTCGCCGAATTCTGCATCCTGGTGCCGTTCTGGATCTCGGTTTTGACGCGCGCCTTCGGCTGGGTGGCGCTTTTGTCCAATCGCGGCCTAATCAACACCTGGCTGCAGGCGATCGGCTTCATCTCCGAACCACTGACCCTGGTGCGCAACGAGTTCGGCGTCATCGTCGGCATGACGCATTTCCTCATTCCGTTCGCCGTCTTTCCGCTCGCCTCGGCCATGCGCAGCCTCGACGACCGGGTGCTGCTGGCGGCACGCGGGCTCGGCTCCAGCCGCATGCGCACTTTCTGGACCGTGTTCGTGCCGATGACCCGCTCCGGCATCATCGGCTCGGCGATGATCGTGTTCGTCTTCTCGCTCGGCTTCTTCGTCACGCCGGCGATCCTCGGCGGTGGCCGCAGCGTGATGATCGCCGAACTGATCTATCTCCGCATCTTCCAGAGCCCGGATTGGGGGCTGGGTGCGGCGATCAGCGTCGTACTGGTGCTGTTCGTCGGTGCGCTGATGGCGCTTCTGTTCCGTTATGTCAGACCGAAACAGTTGATCTGATGCCGACCTATCGCCCCGGACCCGTCTCGCTGATCCTGGCCGTTCTGGTGGCGCTGTTCCTGCTTTTGCCGCTTCTCGCCGTCATCCCGGTGTCGCTGACGCCGAGCCGCATGCTGGCGATGCCGTCGGGCGAACTGTCGCTGCGCCACTATCGTTCGCTGATCGAGGATCCGCGCTGGCTTCAGTCGATCCTGCTGTCGATCAGGATCGGCATCGTCAGCAGCGCGATTTCCACGGTGCTGGCGCTCTGCTTCAGCCTCGGCGTGTGGATGTTCCAGCCGCGTTTCACCGCGGCCCTCGTCGGCTTCGTGCTGCTGCCGATGGTGGTGCCGCCGGTGGTCTCGGCGGTGACGCTCTATTTCCTGCTCACCTCGATCTCCGGCGTCAGCTCCTTCTTCGGATACGATACCTGGCTTGGCGTCGCCATGGCGCATTCGGTGATGACGGTGCCTTTCGCCACGGTGCTGATCCTGGTCTCGCTCAGCCAGCTCGACCGGCGCATCGACCTTGCCGCGCGCGGCCTCGGCGCCTCGGTGTGGGAGCGCGCCACCCGCGTCATCATGCCAAACATCAAGTTCGGCATCGTCACCGCGGCACTGCTGTCCTTCGTGCTGTCCTGGGAAGAGATCGGCGTCACGCTGTTCATCACCTCGGTCAACGCCATCACCCTGCCAAGGCTGATGTGGATGGGCCTGCGCGACAACATCGATCCAGCCATCGCCGCCCTCTCGGTGATCCTGATCATCATCACCGTGCTGGTGCTGGCGGTGCGCAGCTTCGTGGTCCGGTTGCGCGGCAGGCCCTGACCACGGTCGGTGATCATCCTCCAAGCGCTTCGGCTACCCCATCGCGCGGCGGATCGTGCTGGACAGGTTGGTAAGGAATCTCGGCCGGGACGATGCGTCGAGCTTCCACGACAGCACCGCCATGGCCATTTGCCGCGGCAGCATGCCGACCGACAGGAACCAGCCGGCAAGCACGGCGCGGCGCCGCAGGGACGCCGACATTTCGAGGCTGGCGACAGCCCCCGCCGCCGCGAGCGCCAGCCGGGAATCATCGGCGACGGGGTGCCGGTGCCTATCCGCGCAGAGCGACGCCAGCCGTTCTTCCAGATGGACCGGATCATGGCGAACAACGTCTGCCGGCACGACGGTCAGGCCTACCTGCGATGCCTGGTCCGACAGCGCCTCCATGCGGTGGAAATCGTGCTCCACCCGCCAGCGCGCCCGCTCGGCGAGCTTTTCACCGAAAACCGAATGGTTGGCGCCGTGGATACGGTAAGCCCCGACACATTCATCGATGGACTGGACGTGGCCATGGAGTGGCGCCAGCGTCGCAAGATAGCCGTCGGCGCCCTGACGGAAATCCGGTTCCGGAATCGGCATGATCGATTCCAGGGTCGTCCGGTCGAAGGCCAGCCCGCTGGTCACGGTCGTCTGGTAGCGCCCCTTGTGCAGCAGTTTCGGCACGACATCACCGCTGTCGAAGGGCAGTTCCGGCGGCGGAAAGACGTCCTTGATGTGTTGCCGCTCATCGACAATGTGCAGTCTGGATTGCACCTGGGCAGTTGCCGCGTCCCAGGTGTCGACGATCCTGGAGACGGCTTCCGGATAAAGATAATCGTCCGCGTCGAGGAAGAGGATGATTCTGCCCGAACTGGCGGCAAAGCCGGTATTGAAGGCAGCCGCATGCCCGCCATTCTTTCGTCTCGGACAAGCAAGGATCCTGTCGCCGTAGGAGTCCATGATGGCCGTGGAATTGTCCTGCGATGCATCGTCGACGACGATGACTTCGACGTCGTCGTGGTCCTGCTCCAGGGCGCTGTCGATGCTACGTTCAAGGAAATGCGCGTAATTGTAGTTCGGGATAATAATGGATACCGGGATTTTGTGGGCGGTGGACTGCATCGCATTCGACCTCGCGTCTTAGGTTGATTTTGGCAAAACCCGCCCGTGGGCTGGCTCCTCTTCAAACTCGCGCCGATCCGTCGGGAGACGGATCACGTCTCTCTTTTGCGACTTCATGCAAAGCCGCTATCGCCTTCGAGGATCGCGGTGGCCGACTGGGTCAAGTGTGTGGCCGGCCAGCAAAGCGCCGACGCTCCGGCCATCGACCAAGCTCGACGAAAATGGCGTCGCGTTCGATCGCAGTGGGACCGAAGCGGACGCCTTGAAGGCACGGCCGATGCTGGCCTTCAAATGCGGCTGGAACAAGCCCGCCGCCTGAAAATTGGCATGTGAACGCGTGGCCGTCGGACGGACTAGACAAACCGCACGGAAACGCGGCCGAACCTGCCCAGGTCGCCGGTGACCTCGTCGCCGGCCTCGACGCCGATCGGCGTCACGCAGGTGCCGGTGATCACCACCTGTCCCGGCTCCAGTGCTATGCCTAGGCCCGACAGTTCGTTGACGATCCATGTCAGCGCAATGCGAGGGTCGCCCAACACGGCTGCTCCCGATCCGTTGTGCTGCGACTTTCCGGAGACGAAACCGACCACCGGGTGCTTCGCGAGATCCACGTCGCGCCAATCGTCTTCCACCGCCTCGCCGATGACAAACAGATTGGCGCAGGCGTTGTCGGCTATGAGCTGCGGCGCTCCAACGGCGCAGAAATCGTCATAGCGTGAGTCCGGTATTTCGATCGCCGGGTGCAAGGCCGCCACGGCATCCACCACCTCAGCGATTTCATAGGGTGCCGGACGCGGCGGCAATTGCCGGCCGAAGCGGAAAGCGAATTCGATCTCGGCCACGCACATCTTGCTCGTCGCCAGGGAAACGGTCCCGCCAACCTCGACAGCCTTCTCGGCGAGGAGACGGCCGGCCATCGGGCCGTCGACGTTGATATGCCTTTGTCCGGCCAGGCTGGTTGCCGCGATCTTCCAGCCGAAAAGCGGAGCGGCCGAACGACCCATGACATGCGACTGGATGGCGTACCCTTCGATCCGCGTTTCTGGCCGTAACTCCCGTGGTATGGCGTCGAGACGGGTGCCCCGGTCCCAATGACCTACCAACAACATGGACGCGGCCCTGGTCTTTTCTGGATCGAGCATCATCAACTCCGGAAATTAGGGGAAAATGCCCTGCCATCGTCGCTTCACGGATCAAAGCGAGCAAGGACGTTCCATCCCGTGGGCCGTCCATACGGGGCAAGGATAGGTCACCGGGAATCGAGAGTCCACGTTCACGCTCCGCTGCCAGGCATGTCATCCCATCGCGGTTGCGCTTGGCTATTTCATCGTTAGGTTGCGCGACATCGGCCGAACGGGGTATCGGCAGGTCGTATTTTCGAGATCATCGGCGTTCATCATTCTGATGACGAATCGCCATCGTCTTCGCGTCGCGAACGTTTATATCTGGCAGAACATGCAGACGGACAGGCTTGCGAAAGCCGATGTCGGTGGCGCAAGGCTTGAGGAAAAGGACGATGACCGCGCCCGGCGATTTGCAGCAGGCACTTTTTTTGAGACTGAAGGGCGACGCATCCCTGTCGGCGTTGCTGGGCGGTGCCGGGCTGCTGGAACGGGCGGCCGACAATGCCGCTTTTCCCTACGTGACCTGCGGTCAGACCAGTGCCTTCGACTGGGATACGGGCGTCGAGAACAACGACGATCAGCTGATCACGCTGCACGTCTGGTCGAAAGCCCAGGGCGAAGCCGAAACGCTTGCAATCATGGACGCCATCAAGGCACGCCTTGACGACGCGGTGCTGGTCATCGGTCCTCGCGGCCAGACGCGGCTGTCGCTCGAGTTCACCGAAGCCCGCTACGACGAGGAGCTCCTGGTGCATCACGGGCTGCTGCGGTTTCGCGCCCTGACGCAGGAAAATGCCTGACGCGCTTTCAATATGACCGAAACAGAGTCTAGACTGCCGTTTCCCGGATTTCGTCGGGTTGGGGCGTCGAAATCACGATTGGTCATCTGTGTTTTCAGGGGTGTAGCGGACATGTTTTTTGCGTCGATCACCGTTCATTTCACGTTCAGCACCGATGCGTTACAACGCCGGTCATGAAAACGCTCCGCTCCCATTTCCGAACCGCGACACTGGCGCTATGTGCTGCCGGGCTGTTTGCGTCGCAGGCGGTGGCGATGCCGGTCATTGCCCCCGGTCAGGCCAGCCCGATCGTTCTGGCCGCGTCCGACTGCTATGCGATTGGTCAACAGGTTGCCCAGCAGAATGGCGGAACGCTGGCCAAGGCCTCGCAGTCGACGCGCGGCGGCCAGCCGGTCTGCGTCATCGTCGTGCTGGTGCCCGGCAAGGACGGGCAGCGTCCGCGCCGTTCCGAGATCGTCGTGCCGCAGAACTGACCGGATCTTTCATCTTACGGGCCTCGTTTCCCAGGCCGCCGGAATCGGCCTATATCTGACCCCAACCTTTAATCCGACCCCAACCCTTCGATCTGACCAAGTCTTCAGTCCAAAAAAGCTCTTCAACAGGTATCGATCTCCGCATGCGCGTACTCGTCGTCGAGGATGACAAGGATCTCAACCGCCAGATAGCCGACGCGCTGGTCGATGCCGGCTATGTCGTCGACCGTGCCTTCGACGGCGAGGAAGGCCATTTCCTCGGCGACACCGAGCCTTACGACGCCGTCGTGCTCGACATCGGCCTGCCGCAGATGGACGGCATCAGCGTGGTCGAGCGCTGGCGCCGCGGCGGCCGCAAGATGCCGGTGCTGATCCTGACGGCGCGCGACCGCTGGAGCGACAAGGTTTCCGGCATCGATGCCGGCGCCGACGACTATGTCACCAAGCCGTTCCATATCGAGGAAGTGCTTGCCAGGGTCAGGGCGCTTATCCGCCGGGCCGCCGGCCACGCTTCGTCCGAACTCACCTGCGGGCCGCTGCGTCTCGACACCAAGGCGTCGAAGGCCGATGTCGACGGTGTGCCACTGAAGCTGACCTCGCACGAATTCCGCCTGCTCGCCTACCTGATGCACCACATGGGCGATGTGGTCTCGCGGACCGAACTGGTCGAGCATCTCTACGACCAGGATTTCGACCGCGATTCCAACACCATCGAGGTCTTTGTCGGGCGGCTGCGCAAGAAGATGGGCATCGACATGATCGAAACCGTGCGCGGCATGGGCTACCGCATGCGTGAGCCGGAGGCGTAACTCGGAACCGCTCAAACCAATCGCAAGGACGCCGCTTGCGCTGCGTTTGTGGCCGCGCTCGCTGACGTTCCGCGTCATCGCCTTCTCCACGGTCTGGGCGATCCTGACCCTGGTCGTCATCTTCACCCTGATCACCACGCTGTACCGTCAGGCCAGCGAACGCGGCTTCGACAGCCTGCTTTCGGCGCATCTGTTCAATCTGATCGGCTCCATCGGCATTTCCGATACCGGAGCGCTCACCGGCGCCCCCGACCTCGGCGACCTCCGCTTCTCCGAGCCCAATTCGGGCTGGTACTGGTCGGTGGAACCGGCCTCGGAAGGCGTGCATGGCGACCTCCACTCCTCTTCGATGACCAGGACCATCCCGTCGCCAAGCGTCGCTGAAGTGCCTTTCAATGCCAGCTTCCAGCGCAGCTATTCGGCCGAGGGTATCGACGGCGAGCAACTCGAAGTGTTCGAGAGCGAATTCGTCCTCGACGCCAAGAACCGTGCCGCGCGTTTCCGCGTCATGGGCAACCAGAGCGAACTCGAACAGGAAATCGGAACCTTCCAGCGCCGCCTGCTGACCTATCTCGGCCTGTTCGGCATCGGCATGATCGCCATCAACGCTATCGCTATCCTGCTTGGCCTGCAGCCGCTGCGCCGGGTCAGGAACGCGCTCGCCATGGTGCGCGAGGGCACCGCGCAGCGGCTCGACGGCCGCTTTCCAGCCGAGATCGAACCGTTAGCCAACGAAACCAACGCATTGATCGAAAACAACAAACGCATCGTCGAGCGGTCGCGAACCCAGGTCGGCAATCTCGCCCATTCGCTGAAAACGCCGCTCGCGGTGCTGCTCAACGAGGGCCGCGCGCTCGGCGGCCCAAAGGGGCAGTTGATCGCCGAACAGGCTGCCTCCATGCAGAAGCAGGTCGATCACTACCTGCAGCGTGCTCGCGTCGCGGCGCAGCGCGACAGCGTCGTCTACCGTACACCGGTGGCGCCGCTGGCCCAGCGCATGGTGCGGGTCTTGCAGAAGCTCAATCCGCAGACAAGCCTGTCGCTGACGCTGCCGGCATCCGAGATCGTTTTTGCCGGCGAGCGCGAGGATCTCGAGGAACTGCTCGGCAATCTTCTTGAAAATGCGATGAAATGGGCAAGGAGCGCGGTGTCGGTCTCGGTCGCACCCTTGGTCGGCAAGGATGATCATCTGTTCGAGATCAGCATCGACGATGACGGCCCCGGCATTCCCGAGGACAGAGCGCGCGACGCGCTGAAGCGCGGAAGACGCCTGGACGAGACGAAACCGGGCACAGGTCTGGGGCTTGCCATTGTCGCCGACCTCGTCAACGAGTATGGAGGCGTTCTCGCGCTCGAACGGTCCGGCATGGGCGGATTGAAGGCGGTGGTGCGGTTGCGGAGCCTTCAGTGACGTTTCCCAGCGCCAATCGACACCGATGGACGGCACATGTTATGGCGGCATATCGATTGGTCCCGGAGCGGCCGGCAATGGCCAAATTTCCGACAAATATCAATACTATGGCGACGCCCACTTCTCCGATGACGCGGCCCCAGGCGCATCCATGGCAGGCTCCAACTCAAGAAAACCGGTTGTTGGCATGAAGATTCGCGTCGCGTTTGTTTCCGCATTGCTGGCCGTCTCCGGCTGCACTACCTTGAGCGGCAAGGGCTCCACCGTCGCGCCGACACCGGCCTCGACGCCTCCTTCGGGCGGCAAGGTCACCACCTCGATCATATCCGCGATGGGCGGTGGCCTGATTGGCGGTTCGATCGGCAGCAGCCTCAGCGCAACGGAGAAGCGCAGCGCGCTCGAGGCCGAATACAAGGCGCTCGAATATACGACAAGCGGCCAGAAGGTGACGTGGAAAGGCGACCAGGCCTCGCGCTATGGCGAGGTGGTGCCGGCCCAGCCCTATCGCGTCGGTTCACAGGACTGCCGCCAGTACACGCAGACAGTGTTCACCGGCGGAGCCGGCGTCACCGCCCGCGGAACCGCTTGCCGCAACACCGACGGCAGCTGGACGCCGCTGACCTGATATCCCGGTTGGGAACTGGTCGCTTGACGTCGATCAAGGACGTCAGGCGCGTCCGCCGTCAAAGCGTCGCAGGATGGACATGTTGGCAGGGCAAGTCTCTGCCTTTATTGGAAGAGCCATGCTGTTCTGGGTCATAGCCGCAATCCTGACGCTGGGCGCGAGCCTGGCGGTGCTGTTGCCGTTGGCTGCCGGCTCGAAAGGTGCCGCATCGAGCGGCGACCACGATCTGGAAGTCTATCGCGATCAATTGTCCGAGCTTGACCGCGACGCCGCACGGGGCCTGATCCAGCCGGCGGAGGCAGCCGAGGCACGCGCCGAGATCGCCCGCCGCATCCTGCGCCTCGACAATGCGGATCCAGCTGGCAAGGCATCGGCCAGGCCGGCGTCGGCCACGTCAAGAGTTGTCGCGACCGTCGCGGTGCTGGCGGTGCCGTTGGTCAGCTGGGGGCTTTACAGCCAGCTCGGTTCGCCCGACCTGCCGTCACAGCCGCTTAGCGAGCGGTTGGCCAAGAACCCGGCCGACAGCTCGGTCGACGAGTTGGTCGCGCGGGCGGAAGCTCACCTTGCCGCCAATCCTTCCGACGGCCGGGGGTGGGATGTGCTGGCCCCGGTCTATCTGCGCATGCAGCGCTTTTCCGACGCGGCCGCCGCTTACCGCAACGCCATTCGTCTCGACGGCGACAGTGCTGTCCGTCAGGCCGGCCTTGGCGAGGCGATCGCCGGTGCGGCGGGCGGCATTGTTTCGGCCGACGCACAGGATGCCTTCGAGGCGGCGCTGAAACTCGATCCGGCCAATGCGAAAGCCGGTTTCTATCTGGCGGTGGCGTTGGCGCAGGAGGGGCGAACCAAGGAAGCGGTTGCCTCCTGGCAGGCGATGCTCGGCACGCTGCCGCCGGATTCACCGTGGCGCGGCGCCGTCGAGCAAGCATTGGCCAAATCCGGCAACCCTGAAGTCGCTTCCGGCGCGGCCGCGAAAGGTCCCGATGCCGCCGATGTCGACGCCGCGTCCTCCATGTCGCCGCAGGACCGCGAAGCCATGATCAACACCATGGTCGCGGGTCTCGACGACAAACTGCGGCAAAATCCGCGTGACGCGGAAGGATGGATGCGGCTCGTTCGTTCCTACGTCGTGCTGGGCAAGGCCGATGAGGCGCGCGATGCTCTTCATCGCGCCATTGCCGTTTTTGGGGCCGACAGTGACGAAGCGAAGAAATTCACCATCTTTGCCGCCTCGCTCGGCCTGGCGGCGACGGAGTAGAGCATGACGCGCAAGCAGAAACGATTGTCGGTCATCGTGGGCGGACTGGCTTTCCTGGGCGCCGCCACCGGACTGACCTTCTACGCGCTCGGCCAGAAGGCGTCCTATTTCTACATGCCGGCCGATCTTGCCACAGCCAGCGTCCAGCCGGGACAGCGCATCAGGCTGGGAGGGCTGGTCGAGAAGGGCACCATCGAGCGCGGGCAGGGCGCGACCGTCGCCTTTTCGGTCACCGATACACACAAGTCGGTCAAGGTCACTTACACCGGCATCCTGCCGGACCTTTTCCGCGAAGAACAGGGCGTCATCACCGAGGGCACCTTCGGCCCGGACGGCGTCTTTGTCGCCGACAGCGTGCTGGCCAAGCACGACGAGCGCTATATGCCCAAGGAAGTGGCCGATGGCCTGAAGGCCAAGGGCGTCTGGCAGGAGAGCAAGAGTGAATAGCTCTGGCAGGAGAGCAACGGTGAATTACAGGTACAGTCATGGTTGAGACCGGACATTTCGCCCTGGTCCTGGCATTCGCGCTTTCGCTGGTGCAGACGATCGTGCCGCTGTTTGGCGCGCGCCTGAACAACCAGCGCCTGATGGCTGTCGGCGGCCCGGTCGCGGTGACCGGTTTTGCATTGACGGCACTGTCTTTCGTCGCGCTGGCCAGCGCTTATGCGAATTCCGACTTCTCGGTGGCGAGCGTCTGGGAAAACTCGCATTCGTTGCAGCCGCTGATCTACAAGATCACCGGAACCTGGGGCAACCACGAAGGCTCGATGCTGCTCTGGGTGCTGATCCTGACCTTTTTCGGCGCGCTTGTCGCCGCTTTCGGCTCCAACCTGCCGGCAACGCTGCGGGCCAATGTCCTGGCCGTGCAGGGCGCCATCGGCGCTACCTTCTTCCTGTTCATCCTGGCGACGTCCAATCCGTTCATCCGGCTCAATCCGGCGCCGATCGAGGGCCGCGATCTCAACCCGGTCCTGCAGGATCTCGGCCTCGCCATTCACCCGCCGCTGCTCTATCTCGGTTACGTCGGTTTCTCGATCTGCTTTTCCTTCTCGGTCGCGGCCCTCATCGAAGGTCGTATCGATGCCTCCTGGGCGCGCTGGGTGCGGCCATGGACGCTGGTCGCCTGGATGTTCCTGACTGGCGGCATCGCCATGGGATCGTACTGGGCCTACTACGAACTCGGCTGGGGCGGCTTCTGGTTCTGGGATCCGGTCGAGAACGCCTCCTTCATGCCGTGGCTGGCAGGCACCGCGCTGCTCCATTCGGCCATCGTCATGGAAAAGCGTTCGGCCTTGAAGATCTGGACGCTGCTGCTTGCCATCCTCACCTTCTCGCTGTCGCTGCTCGGCACCTTCCTGGTGCGCTCGGGCGTCCTGACCTCCGTCCATGCCTTCGCCACCGATCCGACGCGCGGCATCTTCATCCTGTGCATATTGACGCTGTTCATCGGCGGCTCGCTGTCGCTGTTTGCGTTGCGCGCCTCGAAGCTGACGGCCGGCGGCCTGTTCCATCCGATTTCGCGCGAAGGCGCGCTCGTCCTCAACAATCTGTTCCTGACGACGGCGACCGCCACCGTGCTCGTTGGCACCCTCTATCCGCTGGTGGTCGAAGCCTTTTTCTCCGACAAGATTTCGGTCGGAGCACCATTCTTCAACCTGACCTTCGCGCCACTGATGGTACCCCTGCTGGTGATGGTTCCCTTTGGGCCGCTGTTGGCCTGGAAACGCGGCGATGTCTTCGCGGTCGCGCAGCGCCTGATGGTGGCATTCGCGGGTGCCCTCCTGACGGCACTGGTCACCACCCTGTTCATCGACGGCGCTTCGGTATTGGCGGCCATTGGCGTCGGACTTGCCGTCTGGCTGATCCTTGGTGCGCTCACCGACATCGCCGTCAAGGCGGGGTTCGGCAATGTCACGACGGGGAACATGGTCCGGCGCCTGCTTGGCTTGCCGCGCTCGGTCTTCGGCACGGCTTTCGCCCATCTCGGCCTTGGCCTGACCACGCTGGGCATTATCGGCACGCTTTGCTTCGGGACCGAGAAAATCCTGTCGATGCATGCCGGCGAGACGGTGGAATTGTCCGGCCACACGCTGCGTTTCGTCGGGCTCTATCCGGCCCAGGGCCCCAACTACAGCGAAGATCGCGGCCGCTTCGAGCTGATCGGTGTCAGCGGCAGTCCCATCGGCGAAATCAGCTCGGCCAAGCGCTTCTTTCCGGTGCGGCAGACGACGACGACGGAATCCGGCATCAAAACCCTTGGTCTTTCCCAGCTCTACATTTCGCTCGGTGACGAAGGCAAGGATGGCTCCGTCGTGGTGCGCTTGTGGTGGAAGCCGCTGGTGACGCTGATCTGGGGCGGTGGCCTGATGATGATGGCGGGCGCTGCCATGTCGCTGATGGACAGGCGCTTGCGGGTCGGAGCACCCTCGCGGCGCCGCAAGACGGCGGTGGCGCCAGCGGGCCTGCCATGAAGACAAGGTTCTCGCTGACGTCGATTGTCCTGCTGCTGGCGCTGCTCTTCGCCGGTGCGGCGCAAGCGGTGAAGCCTGACGAGATGCTGGCCGATCCGGCGCTGGAGGCGCGAGCCCGGGCGCTGTCGGAAGGCCTGCGCTGCATGGTCTGCCAGAACCAGTCGATCGACGAATCCGATGCCGATCTGGCCCGCGACCTGCGCATCCTGGTGCGCCAGCGCCTCGTCGCCGGCGATACCGACCAGCAGGTGATGGACTATGTGGTTTCGCGCTATGGCGAGTTCGTGCTTTTGAAGCCGCGCTTCGACCTGCGCAACGCGCTGCTTTGGGGCACGCCCGTCATTCTGCTTCTGGCAGGCGGCATCTTTATCGCCTTCAACGCCCGTTCCCGCCGGCAACTGGCGACAAAATCCCTCTCCGCCGACGAACAGGCGGCGCTGGACGCGATCCTGCGCCGGGACTGACTGCGAAATGGCGTGAAGGGTGAGACCGCCCGACAGACAGGTCGACCGCCAACATTACCAAAGTTTCATGCGTCGGAAATGGCGTTGTAATGTGCGCCGTTCTAATTCTCCTTTCCTGAGGATGCCTATCAAGGCGTGTCCCTTCGAAAAGAGGATCAGAGACCCATGAATATTGCCCCCAATTCATATTCCCGCACCCGCAAGCGTCTCCTGGCTGCCGTCGCATCCGTCGCGGTTGCCGGTGCGATCGGCGTTGGCGCGCTGACCAGCGGAACCGGCCCCGTCCTGGCCGACGCGGTGCGTGTCGAGGCGCCGCAGGTTCCAAGCTTCGCCGACGTCGTCGAGCGTGTTTCCCCGGCCGTGGTCAGCGTCAAGGTCAAGGCCAAGATCCAGCCGACCGCCGATGACGGCTCCGACGATCAGGACGGTCTCGACAATCTTCCCAACAATCCGCAGCTGCGCCGCTTCTTCAAGGAATTCCGAGGCTTTGGCGACCAGGGCGGTCAAAACGACGAAGGTCACCGTCGCTTCGGTCACCGCGACCGCAACAACGGCCAGCCGCGCCCAGTGGCGCAGGGGTCCGGCTTCTTCATTTCCGAAGACGGCTACCTCGTCACCAACAATCACGTCGTCGAAGAGGGCACCGCCTTCACGGTTGTGACCAATGACGGCAAGGAGCTCGACGCCAAGCTGGTCGGCACCGATCCGCGCACCGATCTCGCCGTGCTCAAGGTCGACGGTGGCGGCAAATTCACCTATGTCGATTTCGCCGATGATTCGAAGGTTCGTGTCGGCGACTGGGTCGTGGCCGTCGGCAATCCGTTCGGTCTCGGTGGCACCGTCACCGCCGGCATCGTGTCGGCTCGCGGCCGTGACATCGGCGCTGGCCCCTACGACGATTTCCTTCAGATCGATGCCTCGGTCAACCGCGGCAACTCGGGTGGCCCGACCTTCAATCTCAACGGCCAAGTGGTCGGCATCAACACGGCGATCTTCTCGCCGTCGGGCGGCAGCGTCGGCATCGCCTTCGACATCCCGGCCTCGACCGCCAGGCAGGTTGTTGGGGACCTGATGAAGAACGGTGCGGTACAGCGCGGCTGGCTCGGCGTCGAAATCCAGCCGGTCACCTCGGACATCGCCGAATCGCTCGGTCTGAAGTCCAACAATGGGGCCTTGGTGTCCAGTGCCCAGGACGACGGACCCGGCAAGAAGGCCGGCATCACCGCTGGCGACGTGATCACCCAGGTCGATGGCAAGGACGTTGCGTCGCCAAAGGAACTCGCCCGCCTGATCGGCGCCTATTCGCCGGGCAAGCCGGTCCACGTCACCGTCTGGCGTGACGGCAAGAGCCAGACGGTCAAGGTCGATCTCGGCAAGCTGCCCGCCAGCGACAAGCAGGCCTCGAACGACCAGCAACAGCAGCCCGCGGCTCCGGCAAAGCCCGACACGCTGGCCGATCTCGGCCTCACCGTCACCAAGTCCGAAAACGGCAAGGGTCTCGTGGTGACCGACGTCGATCCCGACAGCGATGCCGCCGATCGCGGCATCCAGCCGGGCGACATCATCACCGCGGTCAACTCGACCGAAGTCAACGGCACCGAGGACGTCACCAAGGCGATGACCGAAGCTGTGAAGTCCGGACGCAAGGCCGTGCTGATGCAGATCACGCGTGACGACAACAACCGCTTCGTCGCCTTGCCGGTCGCCAAGGGCTGAAACGACTTTTCCGATGCGGCGGTATCAAACACCCCCGAACCGCCGCATGGGGAAGCATGGAGCCGGGTACGTTAGTCAGTCATCGTGCTCTCCTCCGGCGGCAGCGGGTCTCCCATCGCCCGCTGCCGCACATCTTACAGGCTGTCCAGAAGCGCTCCCTGCGGCCCGGTGCGAGGACATGCCGTGACCGCGGTATAGCGACATGCGCTAAAACAGGCATGTCCACGATGAAGACACCAGGGAACAAGATTTTATCGCGCACGCTCGGGATCATCTTGATCGCGATGCGCTTTGGCAAAGGCTAGAATGCAGATGCCTGCTACTCAACCTTCCAGCGAAATCGCGTATAACGGGCCTATGAAGATTCTCGTCATAGAAGATGATCGCGAGGCCGCGGATTATCTGCAGAAAGCCTTCAACGAGGCTGGTCATACCGCGCATGTCGCTGGTGACGGCGAGACCGGCTTCGCGCTTGCCGATGCCGGCGACTACGACGTGATGGTTATCGACCGGATGATGCCGCGCCGTGACGGCCTGTCGGTGATTGCCGGCCTTCGCTCGAGGGGCAACACCACGCCGGTGCTGATCCTCTCGGCGTTGGGTGAGGTCGACGACCGGGTCACCGGTCTGCGCGCCGGCGGCGACGATTATCTGACCAAGCCTTATGCCTTCTCCGAACTTCTGGCCCGCGTCGAGGTGTTGAATCGCCGGGCCAGCGCCAAGGAGGCCGAAACCGTCTACCGGGTGGGCGACCTCGAGCTCGACAGGCTGTCGCATTCGGTCCGCCGGGCGGCGCGCGAGATCACGCTGCAGCCGCGCGAATTCCGGCTGCTCGAATATCTGATGCGCCATGCCGGCCAGGTGGTGACGCGCACCATGCTGCTCGAAAACGTCTGGGATTATCATTTCGATCCGCAGACCAATGTCATCGACGTCCACGTCTCGCGGCTGCGCGGCAAGATCGAGAAGGGCTTCGACAAGCCCATCCTGCATACGGTTCGCGGCGCAGGCTACATGCTGAAGAGCGGCTAGAGTATGATCCCGAAAAGTGGGTACCGGTTTTCTCGGACGAACGGTTTCCGTTTGTCCAGAGATCATGCTCCAACAAAGAGCTGGATCAGCATGACGGCTCTACCAAACATCATGCTGATCTAGGCGACGGCATGGCCTTATCCGTGCCAGCCATCATGAAGACGACGGCAGCGCGGCTTTCGGCGCTCTATCTTCTTTTGTTCGCGATCTGCGCCGTGTCGCTCGTCTTCTACATGACCTCGCTGTCGGCACGCATGCTGACCGCGCAGACGCAGGAAACCATCAACGACGAAGTGCTCGGTCTCGCCCGTGCCTATCAGCGTGGTGGTCTGCCGGTGCTGGTCCGTGTGGTCGAGGCGCGCTCGCGCCAGCCTGGCGCCAACCTCTACCTGATCGCCGATGCCAACGGCCAGATCCTGACTGGCAATGTGCAGAGCCTGGAGCCGGGCGTGATCGAGGCCGAGGGCTGGACGACCGAGCCGTTCTCCTACAAGCGTTTCGGAGAAGGCGAGCTTGATCGCCTGCGCAGCGGAACATCCGACCAGACAACATCTCCTTCAACTGGCGAAAACGCAGCGCAGGCCGAGGGCGAGAAGGGTCACAACGCCATTGCGCTGGTGCTGCGGCTGCCGAACCAGATGATCATGCTGGTCGGCCGCGATCTTGGCGAGCCGGAGCGCTTTCGCGCCGTCATCCGCCGTGCCCTGACGCTGGCGCTCGGCATGATGGGCCTGGGCGGCATCCTGATCTGGTTCTTTGTCGGCCGCGCGGCGCTGAAGCGCATCGACGGGGTTTCGGAAGCGAGCCGTCGCATCATGGGCGGTGATCTTTCCGGCCGGCTGCCGGTGACCGGCGCCGGTGACGAGTTCGACCGGCTTTCGGAAAACCTCAACGCCATGCTGGCCAGGATCGCAACGCTCAACGAAGGCCTGAAGCAGGTTTCCGACAACATCGCGCATGATTTGAAGACGCCGCTGACCCGACTGCGCAACCGGGCCGAGGCGATACTTTCCGGCAAGCACACGACATCCGATTACCGCCAGGCTCTCGAAGGCACCATTGCCGAGTCCGACCAACTGATAAAGACGTTCAACGCCATACTGATGATCTCTCGGCTGGAGGCCGGATATTCGTCTGAGCATACTGCTCGCGTCGATCTGGCGGCAACCGTGCGCGACGTGGTCGAACTCTACGAGCCGGTGGCGGAAGAGGCTGGCGTCTCGCTGGAAGCCAAGGTCAACGGCGCTTTTATCGTCGACGGCAACCGCGAGCTGATCGGTCAGGCGCTGTCCAACATAGTCGACAATGCGATCAAGTATTCGACGGACTCCACGTCCAAGCCGGCGGTCCGTGTGACGCTCGCGCGCACGCATGGCGAGATCAGGCTTTCCGTCGCCGACAACGGCCAGGGCATCCCGGACGACGCCGATCGTGCCCGGGCGACCGAACGTTTCGTGCGGCTGGAGAAGAGCCGTTCACAACCGGGTTCCGGCCTTGGCCTCAGCCTCGCCAAGGCGGTCATGACTTTCCACTATGGTCGGCTTGACCTGTTGCCAGGCAATCCAGGACTATCCGTGGTCATGAGTTTCCCCACACGCGAGGATCACTGATGGCGGCCGTTGCCAAGCGGAGCAAGACCGACTGGCTGCTGAGGCCCGAGGTCGCGCTTGTTCCCCTTGACGCAAGCCGGGCGCGGCAGGAACTGGCCGAGATCGCGGCAGCGGCACGCGAGGAAGGCCTGACACGGCTGGCCAAGTTCCTGGTCGGCAAGGGGAGGGGCCAGGATTTCCTGGCCGGCGTCTTCGACCTCTCGCCATTCCTGCGCGATACGGCGCGGCGCCGGCCCCGGATCCTGGACAGTCTTTTCGACCAGCCGGTGGAGGCTCGTCTGAAAGCGATCACCGCTGCGATCGACAAGGCGCCACTAGCGGAGGCGATCTCGGAATCCGGCCTGATGATGGGGTTGCGCCAGTGCAAGGCCGAAGCGCATTTCCTGATCGCGCTCGCCGATCTCGCCGGCGAGGCCGAAACGTCGCTGACGGTGCGGCGGCTGAGCGACCTTGCCGATGCCTGCACCCGTGCGGCGGTCGACTTCCTGCTGCGTGACGCCCATGGCCAGGGCAAGCTCAGGCTGCCGGACCTCGACAACCCGTCGCGGCAGTCGGGCTGGATCCTGCTCGGCATGGGCAAGCTCGGCGCGCACGAGTTGAATTTCTCTTCCGACATCGACCTCGTCGTGTTCTTCGACCCGGAAGTCCCTGCCGTCGTCGATCCCCTCGACGCCACCGAGCTGTTTTCGCGCCTGACGCGCCGGCTGGTGCGCATCTTGCAGGACCGCACCGAGCACGGTTATGTCTTCCGAACCGATCTGAGATTGCGCCCCGATCCCGGTTCGACGCCGCTGGCGATCCCGGTCGAAGCCGCGCTGCGCTACTACGAAGCGCGCGGCCAGAACTGGGAGCGTGCCGCCATGATCAAGGCGCGTCCGGTGGCCGGCGATCTGGCCGCGGGCGCCGCCTTCCTCAAGGAGCTCCAGCCCTATATCTGGCGCAAATACATGGACTACGCCGCGATTGCCGATGTGCATTCGATCAAGCGCCAGATCCACGCCCATAAGGGACATGGCGAGATCGCCGTGAAGGGCCACAACGTCAAGCTCGGCCGCGGCGGCATCCGCGAGATCGAGTTCTTCGTCCAGACACAGCAGCTGATCGCCGGCGGCCGCTTCCCGGAACTGCGCGGCCGCGAGACCGTACCGATGCTCGGCCAACTCGCGGCGCGCGGCTGGATCACCACCGAGGCGCGCGACGCGCTTGCCCGCCAGTATTGGTTCCTGCGCCGTGTCGAACACGCCATCCAGATGGTGGCCGATGAGCAGACGCACACGTTGCCGGAAGACGATGAGGGGCTGGAGCGCATTGCCCGCATGCTGGGCTTTGCCGATGCGGCAACCTTTGCCGGGGCGTTCCGCACCTCGCTGCAACAGGTCGAGCGCCACTATGCGGCGCTCTTTGAAACGGCACCCGAGCTTTCGGCGGGCATCGGCAATCTGGTCTTCACCGGCGACGTCGACGACCCAGACACATTGCAGACCTTGCATGGTCTCGGCTTCCAGCGGCCGAGCGACATTTGCCGTGTCATTCGTGGCTGGCATTTCGGCCGCTATCGCGTCACCCAATCGGCGGAGGCACGCGAGCGCCTGACGGAGTTGACGCCGGCCCTGCTCAAGGCGTTCGGCCAGACACGGCGGGCGGACGAAGCCTTGATTCGTTTCGATGAATTCCTTGCCGGACTGCCGGCCGGCATCCAGTTGTTCTCCCTGTTGCAGTCGAACCCGGCGCTGCTCAAGCTGATGGCGACGATCATGGGCGCCGCACCCCGGCTGGCTGCTATCATCACGCGCCGGCCCCATGTCTTCGACGGCCTGCTTGATCCAGCCCTTCTCAACGAATTGCCGGACCGTGCCTATCTCTCAGGCCGGCTGTCGGCCTTTATCGAAGGCGACAGGGCCTACGAGGACGTGCTCGACCGCTTGCGCATCTTCGCCTCTGAGCAGAAATTCCTGATCGGTGTGCGCCTGCTCGCCGGTTCGATCGATCCGGCTCGCGCCGGCCGCGCCTTTTCCGACCTGGCCGACCTCACCATCGAGGCCGCGCTACGGGCGGTGATGGCCGAATTCGCAGGGCGTCACGGCATGATTGCCGGCGGCGTGGTTTCGCTGCTGGGCATGGGCAAGCTTGGCAGCCGCGAATTGACGGCCGGGTCGGATGTCGACCTCATCCTGCTCTACGACCACGACGCGGACGCCGAGGATTCCGACGGGGAAAAGCCGCTGGCACCTTCGCATTACTACACCCGCATGACGCAGCGGCTGATCTCGGCCGTATCGGCGCCGACGGCGGAAGGCGTGCTCTACGAACTCGACCTGCGCTTGCGCCCGTCCGGCAACAAGGGACCGGTGGCCACCCATATCGACGCCTTCAAGAAGTACCAGCGCCAGGAGGCCTGGACCTGGGAGCACATGGCACTGGCGCGGGCCCGTTCCATCGCCGGCGATGCCGGGCTCTGCGCCGAGGTCGAGGCGGAAGTCGCGGCGGTGCTGGGCCAGCCGCGCGATGCTGCAAAGGTGAAGGCCGAGGCCTCGGACATGCGGGCCATGATCGAGAAGGAAAAGCCGCCGCGCGACCTGTGGGACATCAAGCTTGTTCCCGGAGGACTGATCGACCTCGAATTCATCGCCCAGGTGGCAGTCATTACGAGGCAGGTCGAGACCGGGCCGCGTGTGACTGGTACGGCCGAGATACTGTCCCGCCTGGCTCCTCGCTTTGCCGATTCCGGGGTGAGGCAGGAGCTTTGCGAAGCCTACGGCCTCTATCTGGCACTGACCCAGATGACGCGGCTGTGCCTCACCGGAGCGTTTGAGCGCGACGACGTTCCGCCGGGGCTTTCGGATATGCTTCTGGCGGTCACCGATCTGCCGGATTTCAGCGTGCTGGAAGCACATCTCAAGGAGACATCGCAGAAGGTCAGGCGGGACTTTGACCTTTTGCTTCGTGCCGGGCGACCATGAAATAGCCGGCCGCATCGGGGGTGACGATGCAACAGGAGAAGACCCATGAGAAAGTCAACCAAGCTTGCCCTTGCCTTCGCAGCGCTCGCCGGCGCCACCGCATACGCTGAAAACAACGCCAGCGCAAAAGTGCGCGAGGACACGATGATGCGCCTCGACAAGGCGATGGGCGATTCGGGCGGGGCTATCACCTTCGACCAGTTTTCCGACGCCATGAACGCGCGGCTGAAGAAGCTGGTTGCCGACAATGGCGGCGCGCTGACCGTCGCCCAGCTCGCCGACGCGCTGGAGAAGGCGCGCTTCCAGCGGATGGCCAAGCGCATCATCGCCCGCTACGACAGCAAGGGCGACGGCACGCTAACATCCGACGATATCGCCAGCCGTGAGAAGAAGGTCTGCGCCATGCTCGGGCCACTTTGGCCGCGACCGTCAGTGGGATGACGACAGTGGCATGCAGTAGTGATGTGCGCGAGTGGTGGCGTCTCTCTGGCGGCGCAACCCGCCAGAGAGACCGGAAATCGAAAACGGCCTGCAGTTTACTCCGTTCGCTGTATCCGGTTGAGGGTGCGGCTCTTGTGGGCCGCCAAAATCCGGTCGCGCAAGTAGGCGTAGAAACGTGGCGGCAGCATGCCGTAGTCGAAGCGGGATGGCTTGCTTCGCGGGATCGGCCTGAGATCGGGACCGGGCCAGAGGAAATCATTGGTTTCGGTCACGACGATCCATGACGGTGCATCATCAAGTCCAAGATGAGTTTTGAGCGTCGCCGGTATCTCTACTGCATCGGCAGAATCAAATGGCGGCGAGTGCGTGATCGGAACCACCGTTACAACCTCGCGCCCCTCCACGACCTGGCGGGCGGCGACGATTGCGCAGGGTCGGCCCTTGCGGCCTTCTTCGGCTCCCGTTTCATGTTCCTTTGCCCAAAGGTATGAATAGCAAATCACCAAACCCGGTATAGGCTTTGGCAGGCTCACGGTGTCCAGTCTTTGAGCATTGCGTCGAGCCCGGCATATTGGTTCGGGACGGCGCTTTCGGCGATGGCGTTCAGCGTCTCATCGTCCAGTTCCTCGATTGGACGGGCGACCCGTCCCTTGACCAGAACCTCGAACATCGCTGCCGACAGAAGCACCGTGTGGGTGCGGCCATTCTTGGTGATCGCGACCGGCGCACGCTGGGCGGCGTCCTGGAAACGTCCGACATTCTGTTGGAATTCCGTTGAAGTCACTCGCACGACAAATCCTCTGTTTCTTATCTAGAGTAGATAAAATAGATAACTTGTCAAGGATTTCCGCTCTCGCCTGCGGGCATCAGGGCGAGGGCCGGGATCGGCTTGGGAGGTAGCGAAATCTTCAAGCGGCGATCTTGACCGCCGGCGTCGCCTTCTTCACCGGTATGCGCACCGACACGATCGTGCCGACACCTTCGGTCGAACGGATTTTCAGTGCGCCGCCCTGGAGCTCGGCCAGCGAACGCGAGATGGCGAGGCCGAGGCCGGACCCCGCATGGTTCTTGGAGAACTGGTTCTGCACCTGTTCGAAGGGCCGCCCGAGCTTGCCGAGCGCCTCCTTTGGGATGCCGCAGCCATTGTCCTCGATCGTCAGCACCAGGGCGCCCGATGTGTTGCGGGCCCTGACCGATATGTGACCGCCCTGGCCGGTGAATTTCACCGCGTTGGACAGCAGGTTGATGACGATCTGCTTGATCGCCCGGCGATCGGCGAACAGCGTCAGCGCGTCGGCGATGCGCGTTTCCACGGTGATCGCCTTCTGCGCTGCCTGCAGCGAGACGACGCGCACCGTCTCGCTGATCAGCGGGCCTAGGTCGATCTGCTCCTGATCCAGCGAGAACTGGCCAGCCTCGATCTTGGACATGTCGAGAATGTCGTTGATGACGCCCAGCAGGTACTTGCCGCTGCTGTTGATGTCGGTGGCATATTCCTCGTAGCGCGACGAACCCAGCGGGCCGAACAGCCCCTGTTCCATCAGTTCGGAGAAGCCGATGATGGCGTTCAGCGGTGTGCGCAGTTCGTGCGACATGTTGGCCAGGAACTCGGATTTGGCCCGGTTCGCCGCTTCGGCGCGCTCGGTTTCCTTCATGTATTTGCGGTTGAGGTCGACCAGTTCGCGCGACCGTTCCTCTTCGGCCCGGCGGGCGAGGCTCAAATCATGGATGGTCGCCATCAGCCGGCGCTCGCTGTCGACCAGCTTCTCCTGGTGCAACTTGATCTGAGTGATGTCCGAGCCGACAGAGACGATGCCGCCATCCCTGGTCTTCAGCTCGTTGACCTGCAGCCAGCGGCCGTCGGACAGCTGCCGCTCGAAAGTGGCGCCGCCTTGCGGACCATTGGTGTTGGCGAGCCGGCGCTCTGAAGCAAAGGCCAGCATCCGCTCTTCCAGCGACACCCGCGTCACACCGGGCATCACGTCGCGATCCGAGAGCCCGTTGTCCTGCTGGTATTTGGAGTTGCACATGATCAGGCGCTGGGCCGAATCCCACAGCACGAAGGATTCGTTGATGTTCTCGATCGCGGTCCTGAGGCGAAGATCGGCTGCCTCCGATCGCAGCGCCAGATGGCGCTGCTCGGTGACGTCGACGGCGATGCCGATCAGCTGGATCTCCGGCGCCTCCGGGTCCATGACTTGTGCGCGGGCGCGCATCCACACCCATTGGCCGTCGGCATGCCGCATCCGGAACACCTGGTCGATGTGGTCGATTTCGCGTGCGACAATTCTGTTGGCGAGCTCGAACAGGTCTCCGTCCTCGGGGTGGATGATCTCATCGACCTCGCCGAAGGACAGCATCGTCTCGCAAGGCTCGTAGCCAAGCATGTCGTACATCGAACGCGACCAGTACATCTTGCCGCGCACCATGTCCCAGTCCCACAGGCCGCAGCGGCCGCGCACCAGCGCCATGTCGATGCGCTGATGCGCTTCGAGGTAGATGCGGTCGGCTGCCTGAGCGCGCGCCGCCTGCCCGAAATAGGCATAGAGGATGATGATCAGCACGCCGGCGGTCAGCACGAACAGGGTGACGTTCAGCGAGACTGTCTTGCGCCAGGTGTCGAAGACGGCTTCCTGCGGAACCAACGCCGCCGCGGCTCCTTTGCCGTCCTTGGCCACGCTTACCGCTGCGTACCAGTCTTGCCCGCCAATGCTGACCTCCATGACCCCGGCGCGGTCGCCGAACATGAACAGCGGCTGGCCGCCCTCGACGAGGCCGTCGAGCGAGTGGCCCTGCCATGGCGTCGAGCGCGGCGATACCGCGGTGATCTTGAAGGCGCCGTCGGTGATGACGAGCACATGGCTGCGGCCCATCGCGCCCTGGCGGCTGGTGGTCTCCAGCAGGTCCTGAATGGCGCCTGGCGGCGTATCGGTGACGGTGGCGAGCGAACTGGCCAGTTGGCCGGCCGCCAGTGTGAGGATCGCCTTGGCGTCGCGCTCCACATCGTCGCGTTCGTTCATCAGCGACAGCACGCGCAGCGCCGCGATGACGATCAGGAAGATGACGATGAGGGCCGGTATCGACCGGCGCAGCAACGGTTCGGCAGCCAGAAGCCGCTTGTAGGCTGGTTCGGCGATGAGCCGCGTATTCCCGGCAAGGCCGTCGCTTCGCGTCTCGCGACGCGCAAAAGCCATCCCTCCGGGCGCGCCCCACGCGTCCGCCTTCGCCATAAATGGCACTCCCCGATTTCAGTATGCCCGACTCTACAGGCTTGACGATCCGGCAACGCCGCACTTCCGAATCGCCATTAAAGAATCAAAGGTGATTCGCCTTGTCCAGTGCTCCGGCGAAAAAAGATTAAAAATCGACTAAAATAATGCCGAAGCGGCCGATCTCCCCACGAGCGGGAGATCAGACACCTAAGCAAGCGTCCGCTCGACAATGTCCCTTAAGTCCGCCGACAGGTTTTCGGCATTGGCGATCGAAAGCAGCGCCTCCCGGGCCTTGGCCTGGCGGCCCGGCTCGAGCGAACGCCATGACCTGAGCGCCGTTGCCAGCCTTGCCGCCACTTGCGGGTTGCGCTTTTCGACCTCGAGCACCGTCTGCGCGAAAAACCGGTAGCCTTCGCCGTCGGGGCGATGGAAGCCGGTCTGGTTGGCGCTGGAGAATGTGCCGATCAGCGAGCGCACCCGGTTTGGATTGCCCATCGAGAAGGCCGGATGAGCGGTTAACGCCCGGACCGTATCCACCGCCTGCGGCCCCGGCACGCTGGCCTGGATCTGGAACCATTTGTCCATGATCAGCGGGTCGGACGCATACTTCGTTTCGAATGCCGCCAGCGCCTTTTTTGCCTCCGGCGAACCGTGGTGTCGATGCGCAAGCACGCCAAGGGCTGCCGCGCGGTCGGTCATGTTGGTCGCCGACTGGAAATGCCCGGCGGCCGATGCCGCGCCGCCAGGCAGCAGCGAGAGATAATCCAGCAAAGTGTTGCGCAGGGCGCGTCGTCCAGCGCTCGCCGCGTCGGGGCTGAACGCGGTCCTGTCTGCAAGGCTGTCGTAGAGGCCGGAAAATACCGCGCCATTGGCGGTGCCGATGGCGAGCGCAAGAGCCTGCCGGGCCGTGTGGATGGCGTCGGGATCGATGTTCCTGCCGATGTCGCGGGCGATGTCGGCATCACCGGGCAGCGCCAGTGCCAGCGCCCGGTAGGCCGGCTCCAGCGTCTCGTCGGCGGCAATGCTGCCGGCGAGCTCGGTCAGCCGTTTCGCGAAGACCGGTTGCTTGCCGCCGAGGATCTCGCGGAACGCTGAAATCAGCGTATCGGTGAGCAGCGTGTTGAATGCCTGCCAGCGCGAGAAGGCGTCGCTGTCATGGCGGGCAAGGAAGAACTGGTCGTCAGCCTTCTGCTCGACCGACAGCGTCACCGGTGCCGAGAAGCCGCGGTTGAGCGACACCGCCGGGCGTTCCGCCACGCCAGAGAAACGCACCATGTGCCGGCGCTTGCGGACATGGATGACGCCGTCGTCGACACTGGCGCCCTCGACGCCGCTGTACGACACCGGCTTGCCGCCGGCGCCGATCAGGCCGAAGGCGAGCGGGATGTGCATCAGCCGCTTGCGGCTTTCGGAGGGTGTCGGCGGCACCGACTGTTCGATCTCGAGCGTGAATTCCTGCAAAGCCGGATTGTGCGTCGAACTGACCGTCAGATTGGGCGTGCCGGCCTGATGATACCAGAGCGCGAACTGCGACAGGTCGCGGCCGGATGCATCCTCGAACACCTTGATGAAATCCTCGATCGTCGCCGCTTCACCGTCATGCCGCTCGAAATAGAGGTCCATGCCGGCACGAAAGGCATCCGGGCCGAGAATGGTGCGGATCATGCGCACCACTTCGGAGCCCTTCTCGTAAACCGTCGCCGTGTAGAAATTGTTGATCTCGCGGTAGCGGCGCGGCCGCACCGGATGCGCCAGCGGACCCTGGTCCTCGGGGAACTGGTGCGCGCGCAGCGTGCGCACCTCGGCGATGCGCTTGACCGCCCGCGAGCGCTGGTCCGCGGAGAATTCGTGATCGCGGAAGACCGTCAGCCCTTCCTTCAGGCAAAGCTGGAACCAGTCGCGGCAAGTGATTCTGTTGCCTGTCCAATTGTGGAAATATTCATGCGCGATGATCGCCTCGATATTGGCGAAATCGGCATCCGTCGCGGTCTCCTGGTCGGCCAGCACGTATTTGTCGTTGAAGATGTTGAGGCCCTTGTTCTCCATAGCGCCCATGTTGAAGTCGGACACGGCGACGATGTTGAAGACGTCGAGGTCGTATTCCCGGCCAAACGCCTCCTCGTCCCATTGCATCGATCGCTTCAGCGCATCCATGGCGTAGCCGGCGAGCTTCTCCTTACCGGGTTCGACATAGATGCCGAGCTCGACCGTGCGGCCCGACATCGTGACGAAACTGTCGGCGACCTGGCCGAGATTGCCGGCCACAAGCGCGAACAGATAGGACGGCTTGGGGAAGGGATCGTGCCAGACGGCGTAGTGCCGGCCATCGCCGAGGTCGCCCTTGTCGACCGGGTTGCCGTTGGACAGAAGCAGCGGCGCCTCGTCACGCAAGGCCTCGATCCGCACGGTGTAGACGGACAGGATATCGGGGCGGTCGAGGAAATAGGTGATGCGGCGGAAGCCCTCGGCCTCGCACTGCGTGCAATAGACATTGCTCGAGCGATAGAGGCCCATCAAGGCTTCATTGCCAGACGGTGCCAGCTCGGTTTCGACGCGCAGCTGGAAACGGCGCGCTGCCGGCGGCTTGAGAATGGTGAGTTGGTCGGGGCTGGCCAGCAGGTCCGCCGGTTTCACTTTCTTGCCGTCGATCTCGATGCGCTTGAGCATCAGCCCATCGCCGTCGAGCACCAGCGGAGCCGACACCGAAACGCCCTCACGACGCTCGATCGTCACTGTTGCGGTGACGATCGTTGCCTGTGGCGAGAGACGGAATTCAAGGTTCGTTTCCGGAATGAGGTAGTCGCTGGGGCGATAGTCTTCGAGTTTGAAGACTTGGCCTGTGTCGGTGCGCATTCCGGGTTTTTTCCTGTCGATTGCGTTGGAGGCGGATTGTTTCCGCTGATCCAAGAAATTTGAAGTCCGCGCTCTTTACACGAAACGGCCCCTCGACAAAACTGCGACAGGGCCTATTTCAGGCCTTCCTTTCCAGCATCGCGAGGCAGTCATGACCATCGTCACACCGAAGTTCGGGATGGGCGCTTCCGTGTTGCGGCGCGAGGATGCCGCTTTCATCCAGGGGCAGGGCCGCTATACCGATGACATCCAGCCGTCCGGCGTGCTGCACGGCTATGTCCTGCGCTCGCCGGTGGCAAAGGCCAGTTTCACCATCGGCTCGACCGATGCGGCGAAGACGGCTCCCGGCGTCCATCTGGTGCTGACGGCCAAGGATATTGCCCATCTCGGCGATCTCAAATCCGGCGTCATGCAGGAACAACCCGACGGCACCAAGGCGCCGACCCGCGACATTCCGGTCCTGTGCCGTGATCGCGTCAATTATGTCGGCGATGCCGTTGCCTTTGTTGTCGCCGACAGCCGTGCCCTGGCGCAGGATGCCGCCGAACTGATCGATGTCGATTATGACAGCGAGGATGCCGCGTCTGGCACGGCGACCGCGCTTGCCGAAGGCACGCCGCTGGTGTGGCCCGAGCTCGGCTCCAACCGCGCCTTCACCTACCACATGGGCGACAAGGCCAAGACGGCGGCGGCTTTCGCCAGGGCGGCTCATGTCACCCGCATCGAGTTCGTCAACAACCGGCTGGTCTGCAATTACATGGAGCCGCGCTCTGCGATCGGCGAATGGAATGCCGGCGAGAACCGTTTCGTGCTGACCACCGGGTCGCAAGGCGTGCATTCCATGCAGTACATCCTGGCCAGCGTGTTCAAGATCAAGAAGAACCAGCTGCGCGTCATCACGCCGGATGTCGGCGGTGGTTTCGGGCCGAAGAGCTTCGTCTACCGCGAATATCCGCTGGTGCTGGAGGCAGCGAAGCGGCTTGGCCGTCCGGTGAAATGGGCCGGCGACCGCACGGAACATTTCCTCACCGACGCGCAAGGCCGCGACAATGCCGTGACGGCCGAGATGGCTTTGGACAAGGATGGCCGCTTCCTCGGCATGCGGGTCGATCTGCTGGCCAATATGGGCGCCTATGTCTCGCAATACGGTCCATTCATTCCCTATATCGGCGTCACCATGTCGACCGGCGTCTATGACATCAGGGCGCTCGATGTCACGGTGACCGGCCTTTACACCAACACCTGTCCCGTCGATGCCTATCGTGGCGCCGGCCGGCCGGAAGCGGCATTCCTGCTGGAAAAGCTGGTCGATGCCTGCGCCCATGATCTCGGCCTGCCCGTCGAAGAGATCCGCCGCCGCAATTTCATCCGGCCGGAGCAGTTTCCCTATCGCACGCAGACCGGCCGCCTCTACGACAACGGCGAATTCGAGGGCCACATGGAGCGCGCCATCGAACGGTCTGAGTGGAAGGCGTTTCCGCAGCGGCTCGAACAGTCGAAAGCCGGCGGCAAGATCCGCGGCATCGGCATGGCGACTTACATCGAGGCCTGCGCCTTCCCGGGCTCAGAGCCGGCGTTTGTCGAGCTCAATGGCGACGGCACGGTGACGCTCAAGATCGGGACCCAGACCAACGGACAGGGCCACGCCACCGCCTATGCGCAGTTCCTGTCGGAAAAGCTCAATCTCGACATCGACAAGATCCATGTACGCCAGGGCGATACCGACGAATTGAAGGCCGGCGGCGGCACCGGCGGCTCGCGCTCGATTCCGCTCGGGGGTGTATCCGCTTCCCGTGCGGGCGAGGATCTGGCCAACAAGATCAAGCGCATCGCCGCCGACGAGCTGGAGGCTTCCGCCGGCGACATCGAGCTGTCCGATGGTGTTGCCCGCATTGTCGGCACCGACCGCACGATCGATTTTTCCACCATCGCCAAGGCCGCGAAAAACCCCGATGACCTCAAGGGGTTCGGCGAGTTCGTCCAGGACGAATGCACCTATCCGAACGGCACCCACATCTGCGAGGTCGAGATCGATCCCGACACCGGCACGACCGAGATCGTCCGCTACACCATCGTCGACGATTTCGGTGTCACGGTGAACCCGATCCTGCTCGCCGGCCAGGTTCATGGCGGCGTCGTGCAAGGCGTCGGCCAGGCGCTGACCGAAAACACCGTCCATGGCGAGGATGGGCAATTGCTGACGGCGAGCTTCATGGACTACGCCATGCCGCGCGCCGACAATTTCCCGTTCTTCCATTTCGAGACCCGGAACGTGCCGTCGACCACCAATGCGCTGGGCATCAAGGGCGCGGGCGAGGCCGGCACGATCGGCTCGACACCGGCGGCACTCAACGCGGTCACCGATGCGCTGTGGCGCGCCTATGGTGTCACGCATATCGAGATGCCGGCGACACCAGCGCGCATCTGGGCGACCATCCAGGAAGCATCGCCAAGGTGACATCAGGGGCGGGGGCGGCACCAGAAACGGCGGGCGGCCACGACACGCTGAGGGGCATTGCCCTGAAGATCGTGTCCGTCGCGGTTTTTGTCGGAATGCAAACCTGCATCAAGGCGGCCGGCGAGGTGCCGGCCGGGCAGATCGTCTTCTTCCGCTCGTTTTTTGCCATCTTCCCGATCATTGCCTTTCTGGCATTTAAGGGACAGTTGCCGACGGCATTCGTCACCAAACGTCCCTTCAACCATGTCGCGCGCGGTATTGTCGGCGTCGGCGCCATGGGGCTTGGCTTCTTCGCGCTCACCAGGCTGCCGCTGCCGGAGGCAATCACCCTGAACTATGCACAGCCGCTGTTGGTCGTGGTGTTCTCCTCCGTTTTCCTTGGCGAGACGATCCGCGTCTACCGCTGGAGCGCGGTGGCAGTCGGTCTGGTCGGCGTGCTCATTATTTCCTGGCCGGAGCTCACTCTGCTCAATTCGGATGAAGCGCTCGACGATCAGGAGGTTCTCGGCGTCATGGCGGCGCTGGTGGCGGCGGCGATCTCGGCCGTCGCCATGCTGCTTGTGCGCAACCTCGTGCAGACGGAGAGGACGGCGACCATCGTGTTATGGTTCTCGTCGACAGCGAGTGTGCTCTCGCTGCTGACGCTGCCTTTCGGCTGGCAATCGCTGACGCCGGTGCAAGCCGCGCTGCTCATCATGGCCGGCTTTTGCGGTGGCCTCGGCCAGATCCTGATGACCTCGGCCTATCGCCATGCAGAAGCCTCGGTGGTGGCGCCGTTCGAATACACCTCGATGATCCTCGGCGTGGTCGTCGGCTACTTTGTCTTCGGCGACGTGACGTCGTTGAGCACGCTGGTCGGCGGTGTGATCGTCGTTGCCGCCGGCATCTTCATCATCTGGCGCGAGCGGCAGCTGGGGCTGGAGCGCACCCGCACCCGCAAGGCGGCACTGCCACAAGGGTAGTCAGGACCGTTCGGCCCGTTCCCTTGCCAGCCGTACCAGCACCGCCCGTGTCTGTTCATCCGCCGGGAAGAACGATTCGATCGCCAGTTCCGACAGCGTCACGTCGAGCGGCGTGCCGAATACGGTTATGGTGCTGATGAACGACAGAACCTGGTCGCCATGCGCAAGCCTGAGCGGATGCACGATCGCATTCGGCTCGACTGGTGCCGGACGGCTGCCCGTCAAGCCGGACGGATAGCCGCGCAGCTCGCGCTCCAGGTCGATCAGCACGGGGTCGCCGGTGGCGTCATTCTGGTGCTTGAGGCGCTCGAGCAGGTGCGTGCGCCATTCCTGGAGGTTGACGATGCGCGGCGCGATGCCGCCCGGGTGCAGGCTGAGGCGAAGCACGTTGACCGGCGCCGCCAGCAAGGAAGCCTCGCTGACATCGGCGAGGAACGGACTAATCGCCGCGTTCGCCGAAACCAGGTTCCAGTGCCGGTCGACGGCCAGCGCCGGAAACGGCTCATGCCCCTTGAGCACGGTCTCGACGGTGGCAAGCGCCGGCGCCAGCGTGGCATCGGTGAGCGGCCTTTCGCCGAAGCTCGGCGCAAAGCCCGCGGCCAGCAGCAGCTGGTTGCGCTGCCTGAGCGGGATCGAAAGCTGCTCGGCCAGATGCAGCACCATGTCGCGCGAGGGCGCGGCACGCCCGCTTTCGACGAAGGAGAGATGGCGCTGCGAGATCTCGGCTTCCATCGCGAGGTCGAGCTGGCTCATGCGGCGGCGCGTGCGCCATTCGCGGATCAGGCTGCCGGCGGAGGTTTGGGCTGTTGTCATGGGAGATGACTAGGGCGGCGAGTGCCCCATTTCAATTACTTGGAAGGTTATCAGCATGGCATTTATGGCAAAGATTGGAGAAAGCGGATATCGCAGCCGATCTCCCCCCTTGTGGGGGAGATGCCTGGCAAGGCAGAGGGGGGCGCTGTCCCGCCGACTTATCGCTTTCGGCAGTTCCTTGCCATGCGGGACTAAGAGAAATGCCGCGTTCCTTCACGCCCCCCTCTGTCCGGACATCTCCCCCACGAGGGGGGAGATCGGCTATTCACTCTAACGCCTTCAGTTTCGCCTTGACCTCGAGAAAATCCCGCCATGCTAGTTTTTTGTGCGCCGGCGTCCGCAAGAGATAGGCCGGATGCAGCGTCGGCATCGCTGGAATGGTCACGCCCGACGCCGTCGTGTGGGCACGCCAGTTGCCGCGCAGTCTGAGGATGCCTTCCGAGGTGTTGAGCAACGTCTTGGCGGAAGGCCCGCCGAGATTGACCAGCACCTTGGGATTGACCAGTTCGATCTGCCGCTCGATGAACGGCCGGCAGATCTCGGTCTCGTGCGGCGTTGGCGTGCGGTTTCCCGGCGGCCGCCATGGAATGACGTTTGCGATGTAGACCGAAGAACGGTCGAGCCCGATCGCAGCCAGCATGCGGTCGAGCAGCCGGCCGGAGCGGCCGACGAAGGGCAGGCCCTCTATGTCCTCGTCGCGGCCGGGCGCCTCGCCGACCAGCATGACCGCGGCTTCCGGGTTGCCGTCGGCGAAGACGAGGCTCTTGGCGGTGGCCTTGAGATTGCAGCCGTCGAAGGCAGCCATGTGCTGGCGAAGCTCATCGAGTGTGGAGGCGCTTGTCGCCATTTGCCGGGCGAGGGCGGCCTGCGCCTCGTCGGGGACGGCGGCGGTGGCGGACACGGTGCGCACCGGCGCATCCGGCACCTTGCTTGCATCCAACCCGGGCGATGCTGCTGGCCGCTCCGGCGTCTTGTCTTCGCCAGGCGACGGCAAGGGCGCCGGCGCGCGCTCGACAGGCCTTGGCGCCACCTCGGCGAAGCGGTTCACCGGAGCGCCTTCCAGCGCCTCATCGACGCCGGCGCTGGCATAGAAGGCCAGGATGTCGGCGATTTCGGTCGGGCTGTTGGGGGCGGCAGTCATGGCGCGCACATTCGTCCGCAGAGCGCCAATTTGCAAGCAAGACAATCCTTTTCCGCACCAACGTGTATCAGCGCACCCTATCCCGTCGGTATGCGCGGGTCCTGCACCAGGTAGAAAGTCCATCGCGGCGTGTAGTCGGTCACCAGGAATTCGAAACTGGCGGTTTTCAGCGGGTCGACCTTGCCGTTCTTGAACAGCAGTCGGTCATAGGGTTCGAAGTCGCGGTCGAAATCGGCGAAATTGCTCGATGAGATATTGTCAGGCGTCTTGTTGCGTTGGTCGAACGAAAGCCCGTCGCCGAACACGCTCGGCTGGTTCAGCGTCTCCTGAAGCTCGAACTGGAATTCGATCCAGGCCTGGCCGCTGTTGTTGAGCACGTCGATGCGCATATACATGATGCCATTGGCGAACTCGCCCGCCTTGCCGAATGTCTGGATCGGCTTCGTGGTGCGGATGGTCAATGTCACCGGTGTCGCCGAATTCAGCTCTTCGGTGATGACCAGCGGATCATCCTTGGTTCCGATGCCGGAGGCCCCGGTGATGCGGAAGCCGCCAAGTTCGTCGGAGAAGGAGTAGGCGCCTGTCGCCCAGACCTTCACCCCGTCCGCGGCGGCATGACCAGGTGCCAACATCAGAAGTGCCAGAAGAACCGCCCGGCAGGCCCGGCCGGGCGGGAAAACAAAGCGCGTTGGAGAAAAGCCGGCTGGGCCAGGAATGCGCATGCCGGGAAGTATGGCCGATAAGCAAGCCGTCGAACAAACAAAAAAACGCCGGCGCGGCGGATCTCATCGGACAGCAACGGCGGCCAGGCCGCAAGATGCGCGACTTTTTGGCCGAATCCGCCCAAATCCGCCCAAATCCGCATTGTCACGTATGCGCCGGTTTCCTGTCGTCAATTGATGCGCTATGCAGCGCAAGAGCCAGCAAGATAGGCAACAGCGGCAAGCCAGTGCGGAGGGGTTGATGAGCGATATCGAACGCGAAAGCATGGAATTCGACGTGGTCATCGTCGGTGCCGGACCGGCCGGCCTTGCCGCGGCCATCCGTCTCAAGCAGGTCAATCCCGAGCTTTCCGTCGTCGTGCTGGAAAAGGGCGGCGAGGTCGGCGCCCATATCCTTTCGGGCGCCGTGGTCGATCCGATCGGCATCGACCGGCTGCTGCCGGGCTGGCGCGAGGAGGACGGCCATCCTTTCAAGACGCCGGTCACGGCGGACCATTTCCTGGTGCTCGGGCCCGCCGGCTCCTTCCGCTTGCCCAACTTCCTGATGCCGCCGCTGATGAACAATCACGGCAATTACATCGTCTCGCTCGGCAATGTCTGCCGCTGGCTGGCCGGCAAGGCCGAGGCGCTTGGCGTCGAGATCTATCCGGGCTTTGCCGCCACCGGCCTCATCTACAATGACGAAGGCGCCGTCACCGGCGTCGTCACCGGCGACATGGGCGTCGAGAAGGACGGCACGCACGGTCCGGGCTTTGCGCCGGGCATGGCGTTGATGGGCAAGTATGTGCTGATCGGCGAAGGCGCGCGCGGCTCGCTCGCCAAGCAGCTGATCGCCAGATACAAGCTTTCCGACGGCCGCGAGCCCGGCAAATATGGCATCGGCCTCAAGGAACTCTGGCAGGTCAAGCCGGAGAACCACCGGCCGGGTCTCGTCCAGCATTCCTTTGGCTGGCCCCTCGACATGAAGACCGGCGGCGGCTCGTTCCTCTATCATCTGGAGGACAACCAGGTGGCGGTCGGCTTCGTCCTCCACCTCAACTACAAGAACCCCTATCTGTCGCCCTTCGAGGAATTTCAGCGCTTCAAGACCCATCCGGCGATCGCGGCTACGTTCGAAGGCGGCAAGCGGCTGGGCTATGGCGCGCGCGCCATCACCGAGGGCGGCTGGCAGTCGGTGCCGAAACTGTCCTTCCCCGGCGGCGCGCTGATGGGCTGCGCCGCGGGCTTCGTCAACGTGCCGCGCATCAAGGGCTCCCACAATGCGGTGCTCTCCGGCATGCTGGTGGCCGAGCATGTCAGTGAAGCAATTGCCGCTGGCCGCGCCAATGACGAGCTCGCCTCCTACGAGGAAGCCTGGCGCACGACCGACATCGGCAAGGATTTGAAGAAGGTGCGCAACGTCAAGCCGCTCTGGTCGCGTTTCGGCACCATCGTCGGCGTCAGCCTCGGCGGCCTCGATATGTGGCTGAACACGCTGTTCGGCATCTCGCCCTTCGGCACGCTGAAGCATGGCAAGGCCGACTATGCGACGCTAGAGCCTGCCGCCCAGCACAAGAAGATCGCCTATCCGAAGCCCGATGGCGTGCTGACCTTCGACCGACTGTCCTCCGTGTTCCTGTCCAACACCAATCACGAGGAAAACGAGCCGGTCCACCTGCTGGTCGCAGACATGGACCTGCAGAAACGCTCAGAGCATGATGTCTTTGCCGGACCCTCGACACGCTACTGTCCGGCGGGCGTCTACGAATGGGTCGACAAGGATGGTAATGCTGCGGCCGACCCATCGGCGAAGGATGTGCGCTTCGTCATCAACGCGCAGAACTGCGTCCACTGCAAGACCTGCGATATCAAGGACCCGAACCAGAACATCAACTGGGTACCGCCCCAGGGTGGGGAAGGGCCTGTCTACCAGGGTATGTGACCTCGCGCCACCCGCTCGCTTGGAGCGGCGGCAGCAAAAAAAGTGGGTCAGGGCTGGCTGCAAGGGTGTCCAGGCCAGCAGGGACGTTGAAACGGCCATCGGTCTATGGTTCTTTCTCCAGGGATAAGGAGAAAGGCCGATGCGCCGGACCGTTCTGACATGCCTCGTTGCTATCGGGACGCTATGCGCTCCAGAAGCCTTTGCCGGCACAAGGGCAGTTATCCAGACGCGGACCTACGACGTCACCGGAAGCTCGGGCGCGGCCTTCATCGACGCGATGGACAGCAAAGGCCCCAGGCACGGCTTCATGACGCATGCCATCGCCACGACTGCCTATACCGTCGACTGGGATCTCGGCGGAGGTCAGGAGAACGGCTTCTGCCGGCTGCGGCGGGTCAACGGCACGCTTAATCTGTTCTACACCTTCCCTCGCATTGCCTCGCCCATGACGCCGGCGCTGAAGCGGCGCTGGAGCCGGTTTTTCGCCGGCGTTCGCGGCCATGAGGAAACGCATGGGCGCATCGCCAGGGAGATGATGCGCACCACCGAAAGGTCGATCACCGGCCTGCGGGTCGCCAACGACCCGTCTTGCTACAAGACGCACCGCGAGGCCCGGCGTCGCATCCAGGCGGTCTATGCCGAATATGAGGCCAGACAAAACGCCTTCGATCGGCGCGAGCATAGCCGCGGCGGCCACGTCGAGCATCTGATCGCGGCCTTGATCCGAAAACCATGAACGAGGGAGTGCTTGGCTCGGCTGAAGCGTCAGCCTTGCGGCTCGGCTGGCAAGGCGCTCGCCGCGAGCGCCGTGGCGTGCCCATCCTCAGGCTGCTTCTCAGCGGAGCGAACCGAGAACTCGACCAGCACGGGCAGATGGTCCGAGCCGGTATCTTCCAGCCGCGTCGCGGAATGAACAGTCACCCCGCCCTTGCTGAACACCTGGTCGATCGGCAGTCCCGCAAAGCGCCGCAGCACGTCCGGCAGCTTGATGTAGAGCCACGTCGGTCCGGCTGACGGCATGACGGTCAGCCCGCCGAGGGAGGCGACCCGCCGCACCGCCGCACTCCACGGCACGGCGTTGCAATCGCCGGCCATGATGGCGGTTTCGCCGAGCGAGGAAATCGAATTCGAGAGCTCACCGATCTGCCAGTTCTGCTCGCGCGGCCATGGCCAACTGAGATGGATGGCTGCGACGTTGACGGCGGTGCCGCCGAAATCGACCGCCGCGATCGCCATCGCGCCCCGCGGCTCGCAGTGCGGCGCGCTGTCAGCGGCAAAGGGCCGTCGCGACAGCAGCGCCACGCCGAACACGCCATTGGGGTAGGGGCAGAGGATCCGGTATGGGTAGGCGCTGGTGATGTAACCGAGCTCGGTTTCCCACATCGCCGACACCTCGTCGAGGGTGATCACGTCGGGGTTGGTCCGGCCAATCAGCGAAAGAACCTTTTTCGGCGTCGGATTGTCGTAGCGCAAATTCATCTGCAGCAGGTGGTGGACGATCTGATCGACGGGCTTGGCGACCGCTTGCACGGGCCAAAGGCGCGGCAGCGTACTCATCGTCGTGGCAACGCTGGCGATCGCAAAGAGCAGTGCCACGGCCGCTTGCAGCCGAAACGAACTGGCAAGCAGCGGCAACGCCAGAAGCGCGATCAGCAGGCACAGGTGAAGGCGAAAATGCGAGAAGGAATCAAAGGCCGGATGCAGCGTGCCGAGGAATCCGGCCAACAAGGCGAGCGACAATGCCGTCATCGCCAGGAATGCCACCCCAGCTATCATATTCGAGCGCGCGCCGCCTGTTGTCATTGAGGCCGTGTCTGTCGAGTGTGCCTGACGATCCGTTCGATCTGCTTATCGATCAAATTGCGGCCTGAGCAAGACGACGAATTGCCTCGCCGGGACTTCCAGACCGCCTACTGGAACGCGGTCTCCGAAAAGCTTCTGAGCTTGCGCGAATGGAGCCGCTCCATCGGCATTTCCGCCAGCTTTTCCATCGCCCTGATGCCGATGGTCAGGTGCTGCGCCACCTGGCGCTTGTAGAACTCGGTCGCCATGCCGGGTAGCTTCAACTCGCCGTGCAGCGGCTTGTCGGAAACGCACAGCAGCGTGCCGTAGGGTACGCGGAAGCGGAAACCATTGGCCGCGATCGTCGCCGATTCCATGTCGAGCGCGATGGCGCGCGATTGCGACAGGCGCTGCACCGGTCCGCGCTGGTCGCGCAGTTCCCAGTTGCGGTTGTCGATGGTGGCGACCGTGCCGGTGCGCATGATGCGCTTCAGATCGTAGCCCGACAGGCCCGTGACCTCGGCAACCGCTTCCTGCAGTGCGACCTGGATCTCGGCCAGCGGCGGGATCGGCACCCAGACCGGAAGATCGTCGTCGAGGACGTGGTCCTCGCGCACATAGGCGTGCGCCAGCACATAGTCGCCCAGCGCCTGCGTGTTGCGCAGACCGGCGCAGTGGCCAAGCATCACCCAGGCATGCGGCCTCAGCACCGCGATATGGTCGGTGATCGTCTTGGCGTTGGAAGGCCCAACCCCGATATTGACCATGGTGATGCCGCCATGGTTCGGTTTCTTCAGGTGGTAGGCCGGCATTTGCGGCAGGCGGGCGGGCGGGGTGCCCTCGCTTGCCGCGCTGGCGCCGGCGCGGGTCACGACATTGCCCGGTTCGACGAATTCCACATAACCGCCGCCGCCATTCTCCATCAGGCCACGCGCACGGGCGACGAACTCGTCGATGTAGAACTGGTAGTTGGTGAACAGCACGAAGTTCTGGAAATGCTGCGGGCTGGTGGCCGTATAATGGGTCATGCGGTGCAGCGAATAGTCGATGCGTTGCGCCGTGAACGGTGCCAGCGGCCGTGGTTCGCCGAAGGCGACCTCGAACGTGCCATTGGCGATCTGGTCGTCGGTGCCGTCCAGGTCCGGAACGTCGAACAGGTCGCGGATCGGCCGCTTGATGCGTTCGGCGGCGGCCCCGTCGACATAGGTGCCTTCCAGGAAGGCGAAATGCAGCGGGATCGGCGTGGTCGATTCCGAGACCGTCACCGACACGCCATGATTGCGCATGATCAGGCGAAGCTGCTCGACCAGGTAATTTTCGAACAGTTGCGGCTGGGTAATCGTGGTGGCGAAATGGCCAGGTGTCGGCATATGGCCGTAGGCCTGCCGCGAATCGACCTGGGTAAACGAATTCGTGGTGACGCCGATCTCGGGGTAGAAGGCCCGGTAGCGCTTGCTGCCGTCGGCGCCGGCGGCCAATGCCGCGAAGGAGTCGCGCAGGAACTTGGTATTGCGATCGTAAAGCGCCTGCAGCGCCGCGACGGCTTTCTCGGCCCTGTCAAAGCTTTGCCGGCCAAAAGGCTCCGGCATGACGACTGATTCTATGGCCTGAGGGTAGATTCGCTTTTCCATAGCTCAATATAGAGACTTGGATGGGCGGTTGGGAGGGGTGTCGCTGTCGAAGGCGCCCAAAGCGCGTTTTTTTCTTCACCCACGCTGCAGGCTGACCAGCAGCACGAAGCCGACACCTGACTTCCTCAGCGCCGGAGCCTCGATGGTCGAGCCGGTATCGGCGCGCATCATCGGCACGGCCAGGACCGGGGCAGCCAGGAGCACCAGGATAAGCGCCGCCCGCGGCAGAAGCCGGAGGGTCTTGAGGGCGTTGGCGGCGATGCGGTTCATGATGTCTGTGCTTTTCTTTTCGAGGTTTTCTGGTTTCAGTGGCGAAGTTTGGTCGGGCAGGCGAGACCGCAAAGTCTCGTGGCTTCGTCCCAGGAGCGGGCCGGACGGCCTGCTTCGGCGACGAGGATGGCGAAGAACATTCCAAACAGGCTCATCAGCAGGCAGACGATGGTGAAGCGGCGAGCAAGCATCGGTGGTGTCTCCTTCAACACGCAGGAGAATGCCCTGACGCCTGTGAACCGGCTCTGAGACCGGCGTTCATCTGCGGTTCAAATTGATTGACGGGATCTGACTGGCCCGAGGACGCCAACAGCGGAAGCCATCGAGCGCCGGAGCCCGGCGTGTCGATGAAACGAAAACGGGGCCCGTCAGGGCCCCGTGGTCAGGTCGCAAGGCTGCAGACGATCAGAGCTTGTGCCAGGTCTGGCTCTTGCAGATCAGTCCGCCGAGCACGCAGCCGCTCATCTTGAGCGAGGTGCCCGAAAGCGTCGCCTTGCCGGAATAGGTCTTGTCGTTCGCCGGATCGGTGATGTTGCCGGTGTACTTGTTGTCGCCGGCCGCCTTGAGCGAGCCGATGGTCTTGCCGGCATATTTGCCGGATTTGAGCGTGATGGAGAACGAGCCGCCGCCGGATATGGCCGCGGTGTCGCCGGCCTGCGTTTTCCAGTTGCCCTCGATCGGATCGGCCCACGCCGCGCCCGCCATGATCAATGTGGCTGCAAGGGCCAGGCTCACTTTTCGAAACATGTTCTTCCTCCCTTTGGATAGCCAGCCGGATGCTCCGCCTCGCCGGTCTGCCGCTTACGCAAACGTAAGCTAATCCAGCTCCCATCAAAACAAAAGCGGTGCCGTTGCGGAAGAGTTTCCGATTTTGAAGGCGCCTGAAAGCGCGTCTTCGGTGAGAAAATGAAACGATCGCCGGATTGGCTTTGTCTCCCGTGGTTAGCGGAGTGTTGATTCCCACTCTGAAAATTTTCGTCAAATTTTGCGAAAACCAGCCGAATTGCTGGCTTCGTATCCTTAACGAATTTTCGTGTTTACCTCTTGTTTTAGCTTTGTTTTCCTCAAATTAAGCACGCCATTTAACGGCGGATTCAAGCCTGCGCGGCATTCTCGAAAGCATCGAAAGAGCGGCCCGGACAAGACAAACGGAGGCAGCTCTCGGGAGCCAGACAGGGGACTAAAATGGCACGTTTTGAAATGCTTGAAGCAGGTTTCGGCGCCATGGGGGCAACTGCCCAGGCCGACATTCTTTTCGAACTGGGTATGATGTATGCAACCGGCCGCGATTGCGAGACCGACGTCGTCGCCGCCCACAAATGGTTCAACATCGCCGCCATCAAGGGCTCGGCCCGCGCCGCGGAATTGCGCTCGGAACTGTCGGCGGCCATGTCGAAGGTCGAGATCGCCAAGGCGCTGCGCGAAGCCCGCGAATGGATGACCATGCACTGAGTTCCACCAGACGGGGACGCTCCGGCCAAGACCGCGAAGACGGTCGGGCCACGACAGGGACAAGGCTGCTCAGACAGCCAGGCCACAGGCCATCAACGACAAGAATGCGGCAGGCCGGGAAGGCTGAAGCCGTGCGAAAGACCATGGTCCCGAAACGGGGAATCCGGTTTTCGGACCGAGATCATGGCCTTGGGAAGACAGGGAAGGCGCGTTGGGCTCGGGGTGCGGGGGCGCTTGCGGAACAGCTCGACGAGCGAAAAGCCACGACCAGCCGAAACAAGGCTGGCGTGGCTTTTTTGCGTGGATGAGGGACCCCAGGCCCAATCGAGCGGCGCCAATGCGCCTAGACAGGCCCAATGAAGGATGAAATTGTCCGGCCTCTCTGGAAGAAGCGCGGCCGGGCGGCCGTGCGTGAGTGGAGGAGTTCTATCACCATGAAAAAAATGAGTATTTTGAGCGCGGCCATTTTCGGCCTGATGATGAGCGCGCCGGTCGCGTTCGCCGACGACATCACCGTTTCGGTGGTCGGCCCGATGACCGGTCAGCTCGCCACCATCGGCGATCAGTTCAAGCAGGGCGCACAGGCCGCCGCCGATGCCATCAACGCCGCGGGCGGTGTCAACGGCTCGATGATCAAGCTCGACATCGAGGACGACCAATGCGATCCCAAGCAGGCCGTGTCGGTCGCCAACCGCATCGTGGCCAATGGCGTCAAGTTCATCGATGGCCATGCCTGCTCGGGCTCGAGCATTCCGGCCTCGGCCGTCTATGCCGAAGCCGGCTTCCTGATGATGAGCCCGGCCTCCTCGAACCCGGTGTTGACCGACGCCGCGGCCAAGGCCGGCTGGCCGACGATCATGCGCCTCTATACGCGTGACGACGCGCAGGGCGCCTTCATTGGCCCATGGATCGCCAAGAAGTATGCCGGCAAGAACGTCGTCATCCTGCACGACAAGAGCGCCTATGGTCAGGGCGTTGCCGACGCCGTCAGGGCAACCATGAACACCGGCGGCCTCAAGGAAGTCTACTATGACGCCATCAATCCCGGTGAGAAGGACTATTCGGCCCTTGTCACCAAGCTCAAGGATCTGAAGGCTGACGTCGTCTATTTCGGCGGCTATCATCCTGAAGCCGGCCTGATCCTGCGTCAGTCGGCCGAACAGAACCTGAAGTTCCAGCTGATCATGCCGGACTCCATTGCCTCGCCGGAATTCTGGCAGGTTGCCGGCCCGGCCGGCGAGGGCACCATGTTCGTGTTCCCGTCGGATCCGCAGGCAAAGCCGGAAGCCAAGGCAGCGGTCGAGAAGATCAAGGCCGGCGGCTTCGTGCCCGAGGGCTTCACGCTGTTCTCCTACGCCGTGGTCCAGGCGTTCGCCGAAGGCATCAAGCGCGCCGGCAGCGACGATCCGGCCAAGGTTGCCGAAGCCCTGAAGAACGGCACGCCGATCAGCACCGTTGTCGGCGATGTCACCTTCGACGAGAAGGGCGACCTCAAGAATGCCAGCTACGACATCAACCAGTGGCACGACGGCAAGTACGCGCCAATCGCGCAGTAATCGCTACCATTCGCTGTTGGAAATGGCCGGCTTGCCCGGCCATTTTCGTTTTGGTCGGCCCTCTAGGGCGCCCCCTCTGTCCCGCCGACACAGCTATTTTAGTCAACCAGCAACCAGGCGTTCAGCCATGGCTGTCCTCGGCGAACCGCACCAGCACGGTCCCATCGGTGACCTGCGACCCTTCGGTTGCGATCTCGGCGATCAGCCCGTCATGCGGCGCGGCGATGGTGTGCTCCATCTTCATCGCTTCGAGGATCAGCAGCGGCTGGCCCTTGATCACCGCATCGCCCTTCGCCACGCGCACAAGCTTCACCAGCCCCGGCATCGGCGCGCGCAGGCTGCCGGAGGCGGCAGCCGCCTCATCCGCCCTTGCTAGCGGGTCCGGAACCGCGAATGTATAGCCGACGGCGCCTTCGAACACGGTGACGTGGCCGGGCCAGCGGGCGAGGCGCGGAACGGCGCGGAAATCATGCGCATTGGTGCTGTCATAGGGTGCGTCGAGCGCCACCTGGAAGCGCCCGTCCGGCCGCACCGAAACCTTTGCCACAATGTCGTCCTCGCCGAACTTCAGCCGCGTACGCCGCGCCACGCCGTGGAAATGCGCATAGCCGGCAAGCGACGACCATGGGTCGTCCGAACCCGGCGATGCTTCCGCGCCCGAGGCGGCGAGGACGGCTGCCGAGATGATTTCGCCGCTTGGCGGCGCGACCTCGGTCAGCACGGCCTGATGTCTGCCGATCAAGCTCGTGTCGACGTCTCCGGCAAAAAAATCCGGGTCGGCCGCCAGAGCTGCAAGAAAAGCGGTGTTGACGGTGGAACCGGCAATTTCGGTTTGCGACAACGCCGTACGGAGCGCCTCCAGCGCCGCCTGCCTGTCCTTCGCATGGACGACAAGCTTGGCGATCATCGGATCGTAATAGGGCGAGATGGCATCGCCGGCCCGAACGCCGGTCTCGATGCGCATCGTGGCCCCTTCGGTGGCTGCTTCAGGAAATTTTAGATGATGCAGCATGCCGGTTGCCGGCAGGAATCCCTTGGCCGCATCCTCCGCATAGATGCGCGCTTCGAAAGCATGGCCGGCAAGCGCGATCTCGCTCTGCGTCTTCGGCAGCTTTTCGCCGCTGGCGACGCGCAGCTGCCATTCGACCAGATCGGTGCCCGTGACCATCTCGGTGACTGGATGCTCGACCTGCAGGCGCGTGTTCATTTCCATGAACCAGAAGCGGTCGGCTTGCAGGCCTTGCGAGGCGTCGACGATGAATTCGATGGTGCCGGCGCCGGAATAGCTGATCGCCTTGGCGGCCTTTACAGCGGCGTCGGTCATGGCCTTGCGCAATGCCGGCGTCATGCCGGGGGCGGGCGCTTCCTCGATCACCTTCTGGTGGCGGCGCTGCGCCGAGCAGTCGCGTTCATAGAGATGCACGGCGTTGCCAAAGTTGTCGCCGAACACCTGCACTTCGATGTGCCGTGGCTTGTCGACATATTTCTCGACCAGCACGCGGTCGTCGCCGAAAGCGGCCTTTGCCTCGCGCCGGGCGCTGGATAGAGCCTCGGAGAAATCATCTGGATGTTCGACCCGGCGCATGCCCTTGCCACCACCGCCGGCGCGCGCCTTGATCAGCACGGGATAGCCGATTTCGCGTGCCTTGGAGGCGAGCAGCACGATCTCCTGTGCCTCGCCATGGTAGCCCGGAACGACCGGAACGCCGGCCTTCTCCATCAGCCGCTTGGCGGCGTCCTTGAGCCCCATGGCACGGATCGAGGCGGCCGACGGGCCGATGAAGATGAGCCCTGCCGCTACCACCTGGTCGACGAAATCAGGGTTTTCCGACAGGAAACCATAGCCGGGATGGATGGCCTGTGCCCCTGTGGCCAGGGCCGCCGCGACGATCCGGTCGCCGCGCAGATAGCTCTCGCCGACCGGCGAGGAGCCGATATGCACCCCCTCGTCGGCCATCTCGACATGCAGCGACTTCGCGTCGGCATCCGAATAGACGGCAACAGTGTGCACGCCCAGCTTGCGCGCCGTGCGGATGACGCGACAAGCGATCTCGCCCCGATTGGCGATCAGGATCTTGGCGAACATGGAGCCTCCCGGTTTTGTCTCGGGCGGCGCTGGTTCGGCAGATGCCCGGCTATTTCGAAGCAGCGATCTCGCAGGCGCCGCCCGTCGTCACCCTGTGGCGGGCGACCGTACCCTCGCAGGATTTCATCGCCAGATCTTCGGCCACCTTCTGAGAGGGAGCGTTCAGCTTTGCGCCGCAGATGATATACAGCGATCTCACCCGTGTATAAGGCGTGGTGGCGTAGGCCGAATGGCCGTCCGCCGCAATATAGGCCTTGTAAGCCTTGGTGCATGGTGCCTTCTGCGTGTAGGGCAGAGTTGGCGGAAAACGCTTGTCTCCTTCGCTTCCCGAAAGCGACACGGCGATACTCACGCTGGATGCCGCGAGCAAAAGAATTACTGAAAGTATTGAGGCGGATGCATTCTGTAGGTATTTCGGTTTCATTTTTAGCCCATTCCCATTGCGTAGTGCAGCGCAAGCACAAGCAATAGCGAATATTTCCCGCCATCACTAGCTCTGCGGCGAAGGCTCGCAATTTCGTGATGGGATGGATGACCACGCCGATATCGTTCATCTCACATCCTGAACACGCCGAAGCGGGTTTCCTCGATCTCCGCATTGAGTGCCGCGGACAGGCTGAGCGCCAGCACCTCGCGCGTCTTTGCCGGGTCGATGATGCCGTCATCCCAGAGCCGCGCGGACGAGTAGAGCGGGTGCCCCTCATGCTCGTACTTCATCAGGATCGGCTTCTTGAACTTCGCCTCCTCCTCGGCGCTCCACGCCCCGCCCTTGCGCTCGATGCCTTCGCGCTTGACCATGGCAAGCACCGTTGCCGCCTGTTCGCCGCCCATCACCGAGATGCGGGCATTCGGCCACATCCACAGGAAGCGTGGTGAATAGGCGCGACCGCACATGCCGTAATTGCCGGCGCCGAACGAGCCGCCGATGATCATGGTCACCTTCGGCACCTTGGCGGTGGCAACCGCCATCACCAGCTTGGCGCCGTCCTTGGCGATGCCGCCGGCCTCGTATTTTCGCCCGACCATGAAGCCGGTGATGTTCTGCAGGAAAACCAGCGGTATCTTGCGCTGGCAGCACAGCTCGATGAAGTGCGCGCCCTTCAGCGCGCTCTCGGAAAACAGCACGCCATTGTTGGCGATGATGCCGACCGGCATGCCATGGAGATGGGCAAAGCCGGTGACAAGCGTGGTGCCGTAATTCTGTTTGAACTCATCGAATTCGGAGCCGTCGACGATGCGCGCGATCACCTCGCGCACATCATAGGGCTGGCGCAGATCGGTCGGCACGATGCCGTAGAGTTCATCCGCCGGATGAAGCGGCGGATGAGCTTTCCTAGAGGTCAGGCTTACAGTCTTGTTTCGATTCAGGTTCTTGACGATGCGCCGGCAAATGGCCAGGGCATGCTCGTCCTCCATCGCGTAATGGTCGGCGACACCGGAAAGCCGCGTGTGCACGTCCGCGCCGCCCAGGTCCTCGGCACTGACATCCTCGCCGGTGGCCGCCTTCACCAGCGGCGGGCCGCCGAGGAAGATGGTCGCCTGGTTGCGCACCATGATCGTCTCGTCCGACATCGCCGGCACATAGGCGCCGCCCGCCGTGCAGGAACCCATGACGCAAGCGATCTGCGGAATGCCGGCCGCCGACATGTTGGCCTGGTTGTAGAAGATGCGGCCGAAATGCTCACGGTCGGGAAACACCTCGTCCTGGTTGGGCAGGTTGGCGCCGCCGCTGTCGACGAGGTAGACGCAAGGCAGATTGTTCTGCAGCGCGATCTCCTGCGCGCGCAGATGCTTCTTCACCGTCAGCGGGTAGTAGGTGCCGCCTTTCACGGTGGCATCGTTGACGACGACCATGACCTCGGTACCTTCGACGCGGCCGACGCCGGCGATCAAGCCGGCCGCCGAAATCTCCTCGCCATACATCGACCACGCCGCGAACTGGCCGATCTCGAGGAAGGGCGAGCCGAAATCCAGCAATTGCGCGAGGCGCTCGCGCGGCAACAGCTTGCCACGCGAGACGTGGCGTTCACGGGCCTCCTCGGAGCCGCCGCGCTCGACGCTAGCCGCCTTCTCCGCAATGTCGGCGACCAGCGCCCGCATGCGCTCGGCATTGGTACGGAAGGTCTCGGAGGAGGGGGAGATCTGGGTTCGGAGAACGGCCATGCTACACCCCCTCGGCCATGATCTCGCGGCCGATCAGCCAGCGGCGGATTTCGCTGGTGCCGGCGCCGATCTCGTAGAGCTTGGCATCGCGCAGCAGACGCCCAGTCGGATAGTCGTTGATATAGCCGTTGCCGCCAAGCAGCTGCAGCGCATCGAGCGCCATCTGCGTCGCCTTCTCGGCGGCGAACAGCACGCAGCCGGCGGCATCCTTGCGCGTCGTCTGGCCGCGATCGCAAGCGGCGGCGACGGCATAGACGTAGGCGCGCGCGGCATTCATCGTCGTGTACATGTCGGCCAACTTGCCTTGCACCAGCTGGAATTCGCCGATCGCCTGGCCGAACTGCTTGCGCTCGTGCACATAGGGGATCGCCACGTCGAGGCATGCCGCCATCAGGCCGATCGGACCGCCGGCGAGCACGGTACGCTCATAGTCGAGGCCCGACATCAGCACCTCGACGCCGCGCCCTTCTTCGTGCAGCACATTGTCGAAGGGCACTTCGACATTCTCGAACACCAGCTCGCCAGTATTGGAACCGCGCATGCCGAGCTTGTCGAGCTTTTGCGCCACGGAGAACCCGGCCATCGCCTTCTCGACGATGAAGGCGGTGATGCCGCGCGATTTCCGCTCCGGATCGGTCTTGGCATAGACGACCAGCGTTTCGGCATCCGGGCCGTTGGTGATCCACATCTTGGTGCCGTTCAACACATAGCGGTCGTTGCGCTTTTCGGCGCGCAGCTTGAGTGAGACGACATCGGAGCCTGCGCTGGATTCCGACATGGCGAGCGCGCCGACACGCTCGCCCGAGCACAGCGGCGGCAGGAATCTTTCCTTCTGCGCCTGTGTTGCCCAGCGGTTGATCTGGTTGACGCAAAGATTGGAATGAGCGCCGTAGGAGAGGCCGACCGAGGCGGAAGCGCGCGAAATCTCCTCCACCGCGATGACGTGGGCCAGATAACCCATGCCGCTGCCGCCGAAATCCGGATCGGCCGTTATGCCGAGCAGGCCGAGCGCGCCGAACTCGCGCCACAGATGTGCCGGAAATTCGTTCTGGCGATCGATGTCGCCGGCGATCGGCGCGATCTTGTCCTGGGCGAAGCGCCGCACCAGGTCGCGCAATGCCTCGATGTCTTCGTCATGCCCGAAGCTGAGCGTGTTCGTATACATGCCGTTCCTCCCCGGTAGTTGTCGCGCCAACCAGCCGCATTGTCATCGAAAGATATGTCGCCGTCACTTCAGCGATCGACAGCCGCTCGCCCGGGCGAAACCAGACGATGACACCGGTCATCATCTGGATCAGCGCCATCGCCGTCAGTCCGGTGTCGTCGATGCTGAAGGCGCCGGCCTCCGCGCCATCGCGCAGGATCGAGCGCAGTTCCTTTTCATAGGCCGTGCGCATGCGCAGGATCTGCGTCAGCCTGTCGGGCGAAAGGCTGCGCAATTCCATGTTCGACACATGCGTGGCGTGCCGTCGCTCGATATGGAATGCGATATGGTTGCGCACATAGGCCGCAAGCTGCTCCGCTGGATCGGCGCCGACTGGCCTGGCCTGTTCCCAGGCCCCGCGAAGCCCTTCCATGTGCTCGCGCATCAGCGTGAACAGCAGGTCTTCCTTGGTCGGGAAATAGCGGTAGAGCGCGGCGGCCTGCACGCCGACTTCCGCCGCCAACTGGCGCATGGACATCGCCTCGTAGCCATAGCGCGCAATCAGGCTGACCGCTGCCTGGCGGACAGCCGCCTCGGTCTTTTCGCCATCGGATCCTGTGGTACGCGCCATGGTCGCCTCATTGAAGCGGCATTAATAAAACGAACGTTCAATTAATTCAAGTGGCCGATGCTAAATCAAGTGGGCGCAAATCCGCCTATGCGACGATCCTGAAGTCTCCAGGCGCGGTCCATGTCTCGAGTTCTTCCACATCGATCCGCGAAACCGATGCACCCACCGGGCCTTGCCAAAGCCGTTCGACCATCGTTGAAACCGCGGCATCGTGACCGGCAAGCCATGCCGTTACCGAGCCGTCTCTCTCGTTGCGCACCCAGCCTGCAAGGCCAAGCGCTGTCGCTTGGCCTTGCGCCCAGATCCTGTAGCCGACGCCTTGCACTGTGCCATGCACGCGCGCCTGCACCGCCCTTTTCCGGTCATCCATGTTTCGGTCATCCATGGCTCGCTCCCTTGCAGAGGCTCCCTCGCATAGAGTCTGGCGCAGGATTGAACGAAGGCAATTGGCGCGAAGGGATCGATGTCGTTTGAAAGGGCGGAAGATGGGTCAGTTGGTCCGCAGAATGGTTGACTTGGTCAACTTTCATGTAATGATTGGACGAAGCGGAAATCTCAGGGAAGGCGCCGACATGCCAACCGAGCGGAATACCTTGATCGGCGACATCCGTCGCTTCAACCGGTTCTACACCGGCTTGATCGGGCTGCTCGACGAAACCCTGACGCAAAGCGCCTATACGCTGACCGAGGCGCGCATCCTGTTTGAACTCGCTCAGCGCCCCGGCCACATCGTCGGAAATCCTGGCGGCAAGACAGGCTTTCTGACGCGGGCGCTTCGACTGGATATCGGACCAGCAGCATCCGAAATCGCCCGGGAACTCCGCTTGGATCCTGCCTACGTCACGAGAATCCTTCGAAAATTCTTCGCTGCCGGCCTGGTCGAAATGCGCACGGACCTCGACGTACCTCGGCGTCTTCTCTCGCTCACGGCACGCGGCCTCGCCGCGCTGGCCGGACTTCAGGCGGCCGCCGATCGCGATCTCGCCCGCTTGACTGAGGGTCTTGGCGATAAGGACGCCGCCGAGTTGTCGGATATGCTGATGCGCGTCAGCCACCTGCTTGGCGGAGCGCCGGCATCCTAGCGCCCTAATTCCCCCGTGCCGCGGCCAATGCGCCGGGCAGCTCCTCGGCGAAAATGTCGAGCTCGTGGTCGAGCCCGACGCTGACGCGGATGCAGCGGTCCAGCCGTGGCGCCATCGGCTTGCGGATGAACACGTCGCGCGACAACAACCCTTGCAGCACTTTCAGCGCGAAATTGGCGTCATGGCCACAGTCGATGGTGACGAAATTGGTCGCCGAAGCCAACGGCTTCAGCCCGCTCTGTTCGGCGATCGCCGTGATGCGCCGGCGCCCGGCAGCCACCCGCGCCACCACTGTCTCGAGATAGGCCTGGTCGGCAAGCGCCTCGACACCGGCGATCTGCGCCATGCGGCTGACACCGTAATGGTTACGGATCTTTTCGAAGTCGCGGATCACTTGCGTCTCCGCCACCGCATAGCCGCAACGTATTCCGGCGAGCCCGTAGGCCTTTGAAAAGGTGCGCATGCGGATGACGTTCGGCCGGGAAATATCGATCGGCGGCAGGGCCGATGCCGGCCCCAATTCGCCATAGGCCTCGTCGAGCACCAGCATGGTGGTTTCAGGCAGCGCCTCGATGAAGCGGATGATTTCGCCCGCCTCCCACCAGGTGCCCATCGGATTGTCCGGGTTGGACAGATAGACCAGCGGCGCCCTTTCCTTGACGACAGCCGAAAGCAGGCCGTCCAGGCTTTCGTGGTCGTTCTCGTAAGGGACGGTCACCAGCCGCCCGCCGACGCCGGCGACATGGAAGTTGAAGGTCGGATAGGCGCCGAGCGAGGTGACCACCGCATCGCCTGGCGCCACATACATGCGCGCCACCAGGCTGAGCAGGCCGTCTATGCCTTCGCCGACAACGACATTCTCGACCGCCACGTCGTGATGCGCGGCTACTGCAACCTTGAGATCGTAATTGTCCGGGTCGCAATACATCCACATGTCGCGCGCGATCTCGGCCATGCGGGCTATGACGCGCGGCGACGGCCCAAAACTGCTCTCATTGGCGCCGATGCGGGCACGGAAAGCCCGCCCGCGCTCACGCTCCTGCGCTTCGGGGCCGACAAACGGCACAGTCGAAGGAAGCGCTGCGATGAGCGGTGTGAGGGGAGGGCGCTGGCGCATGACGGAAGCTCGCATGGAAGGGGAACTTCTTGCTAGCGTGAGCGGATGGTTGGCGCAAGCTGTGCGGGCCTCGGTTTGTCGTGCTGGATTCCTGCGACTGTTTTTGCTAGCGAGGCAAGATGAACAATCGTCTGCCGCCCGCTTGGTCCAAGCACCTGAAAGCTCCGTCCGGCTCGAAAATCCCGCACCCGAAAATCGCACAGCCACAAGCGAACCAGCTATCGCGGGCACAGGCTGACGACGCGCTGCTCAGGCAGGCGGTAGAGCTTCATCAAGCAAACCGGTTGCTTGAGGCCGAGGCACTGTGTCAGCGCGTCCTGGCCCATAGCCCGCGGCATCCTCTTGCCTTGTACATACTGGGAACCTTCGCGCTCGGTCTGGACGACGAGATGGCCATTCGTTGTTTTGAGCTAGCGGTCAACGAAGCACCTCAAAATCCGCATTATCAGCTGACGTTGGGTGAAGCCTATTTGAAGGTCGGCGAGCATTCGGACGCAATCAGGCATTTTGAGTTGGCTTGCGAACTGAAGGCTGATTGGGTCGAGGCGCTTTGCGCACTGGGTCGCGCCTACACCGAATTCGGCAAGGCCGATATGGCAGTGCCACGCTATGAGAAAGCGCTCGAAATCGACGGCGGCCATTCCGCCATCCGAATGGGGTTGGCCAATGCGCTTGTCAGTCTCGGCCGGATGGAGGAGGCGACAAATTATATGAAGGAGGCGATCAGCCATCGCCAGGATATCGCCTCTGCTTACAACGGCCTGGTCAGCATCCGGAAATTCACGGACGAGCCGGCAGAATTCAAATCCATTCTGGCTGAGCTGAAAAATCCGGCGCTTGATGAGAACAGCCTAAAGAAGCTCCATTATGCGGCGGGCAAGGTGCTCAACGATATCAGGCGCCATGACGAGGCGATGGACCATTTCCGTGAGGCAAAACGCTCGGCCCGCCGCTTTGACATGGAGGCTTACCGCCGCAGCATCGATTTCATGATCGAATTGTTCAGCCCTGGGATGTTGGCCGCCAAGGCAGGGCATGGAAGCGCTTCGGAAGTGCCTGTCTTCGTGCTTGGCATGCCGCGTTCGGGCACCACTTTGACCGAGCAGATCTGCGCGAGCCATCCCGATGTCCACGGTGCCGGTGAGCTGACAAAGCTACGGCGCATCACCAACAGGCTTGCGCCGAAAACGCGCTCGCCCGAAGAACTGCGCAGATCGATCCTGAACATGACGGTCGATCAGTCGAAGTCCCTGGCCGAAGAATATCTGGCCCACATCAGGCAACGATCGCCGGACGCTCGACGAATTATCGACAAATTGCCTCATAATTTTGAGCTTATCGGCGTCATAAGGCTCCTTTTCCCCAAGGCGCGCATCGTTCACTGCCGTCGTGATGCTATCGACAATTGCCTCTCGTGCTATTTCCTGGGTTTCAACGAGGACAACACCTATACAGCCGATCTCAGCACGCTCGGACTGTACTATCGTGAGTACGACCGGCTCATGCGTCATTGGGACGAAGTTTTTCCGAGGCAAATCCTGCAGAACCGCTATGAGGACATGGTCTCCGACCAGGAAGGGCAATCGCGCCGCTTGATAGACCATCTGGGTCTGCCCTGGGACGGTGCCTGCTTGCGATTCTTCGACAAGGGCGGTTCGGTGAACACGTTCAGCCGTTGGCAGGTTCGGCAACCGATCTACACCTCGTCCGTCAGTCGCTGGAAGAACTATGGCAGCGCGATCGAGCCGCTGATCGAAGCCCTGGGCGATCTGGCCGGGAATTGATCCTGCACGAGTGTTGCCGGACGGATGAGAGCGTTGGTCGATGACCTGTGATGGAGCCGATTTCCGGCTGAGACATCAGACGAGAAACTGCAGAGTAGCGTCTCTCGGCTTGACGGCCGGTTGCTCCGGTCCGCAAGCCTTCAAAAACAGGGGCTAGGCCTTTTTGGGAGCCTAACTGTACGTTTGACGAGTCCATGAAAAAAACCCGGCGGTTGCCCGCCGGGTTTCGATTTCGACAAGGCGAAATTGATTAGAAGTCGCGCTGGAAGCGAAGGATGCCAGCGACGTTGCTCTTCTTGGTCGCGCCAACCCAGCCCTGCGACAGGTCGTCAGCACCGCCAACGTTCTGGTAGTCGACTTCGGCCGTGACCGTGAAGCCGGGAACAACGGTGTAGGCGACGTTCGCCGCGATGCCGAGGTTCTTCCAGTCGTCATAGGACGCCTGCAGGTTGAACGAGGTCTTCTCGTTGAACTTGTAGGTGCCACCGCCCCACACTGCCCAGTTGCCGCCCCACTGCTTGTAGAAGCCGCGGCCGCCAGCAGGGACTGCCACAGTAGGATCGTTGAGGTTGTCGTCGGTGCCGTAGCCGGCCATGACCCACAGCGCCAGTGCTTCGTTGACGTTGACGTCCAAACGAACCTTGCCGGCAACTTCTTCATAGTTGCTGTCATAGGAAATGACACCGGTGAGGGCGCCCCAACCCTGGGTCCACTTCAGGCCGCCGACGACATGCGGAACGTAGCTGTCGATCGTATCGATGCCCGAGCCTTCTTCGAGCGAGACCACGGCCGAGAAGCCGTTGCCAGCATCGAAGTAGTACTGCACGACGTTGGTGTCGAAATTGCCGTAGGGGACAATCGTATCCTCGATGACGTTGCCGGCATAGCCGATGAACGTATCGAAAGCAGATTCGTCTTTACCGACGCGCAGGCCACCGAGCTGGATCCAGGCGAAGTTCAGCGAAACGCCCTTGTTGTGCCCCTGCCAGCCGTCACCGCCGGTCAACGGTCCGGCACCATCCGGATCCGAATAGTCGCCATAGCTGTTGCCGAAGTTGAAGCGGGTCTCGGTGTAGGTCTTCAACGTGCCGAGTTCGGTTTCCTGACCGGTCCAGGTCTTCAGCGTGAAGCGGGCGTTCTTCCAGTAGGTGTCGTTGGTGTCGCCAGCGTTCAGGTGGTCCGGAACGTTCTGGGCGCCACCGAACGCGCCGTGATCGCCCACGCCGATGTCGTAGCGGAGATAGCCGCCGATGCGCAGGCAGGTCTCGGTGCCGGGGATGTAGAAGTAGCCAGCGCCGTAGACGTCGCAAATCTTGAC